>NZ_CAWQJR010000173.1:0-81279 GCF_963894935.1 Xenorhabdus sp. PB61.4 | reverse complement strand
ATTCACACCTTGTATTTTTTCTCTCTTTAAAAGATTCATATTAATATCTCATAACTTTTAATTTTTTCTTCTTGGATTATATAATCAGTTATACCATGATAAAGAGGTTCTGTCGCATTAAGCTGCATTCGGGCACCGTAGGATAACGTCAGGTTAAGTCGCAGCTAATGCCTTTAATTTCATTACTTTTACAACTCAATAATTTCATTTTCTCGCGCAAATTTCTTTTCAATAAGATTTTCCTTTACCCTAGCTACATTGGATGTATAAATCACATGGGCAAGGCTATTTTTAGCCCGTGTGGATGTGACATAGAACAATCGCCTAGTTCGTTCAAACCCAGTCTCTTCACCTGCATTCTGTTTTTTTTTGCTTGCACTCGAAAGTTCCTTTACTCCAAAATACTGCTCGTAAGAAAATAGAAACCCACCTGCTTCATCATCATCCATAACAACCATCACACGCTCGAATTCGTTACCTTTCACGCCTTGATGGGTTCGAAAAATTGAATTCTCATTGATGTAGTCATTATAATTTCGAATTTGAAAGAAATTAGTTTTTAAAGCTTCAGTCCAAGCAGTTATCTCGCTATCATCCTGCTCTCCAGTTTCTGATTCAATCCTCGGTATAGCTCCTATTTGTTTTGGTTCTGATTCAGCTTTACTCTCTTTAGAGGTAACTACAATCGCCTGTAATTTCGCTGGAATTATCACCAGATTATATTTAGCTAAAACTTCCAAAGCTGTACGAAAACTGACCTTTTCATCTGAGATCACATCCCTGAAAGCATGTTCAGCATTTCGAGCAAGTACAAGCGGATCTTTTTTGTTAGCATCCAGTACACTGGCTTCCAAAAGCGGCGAATTTCTTTCTCTCAGGATAGACATCAATTCAGCTCGTCTTTCATTAAGACTCGCTTCAGCCATAGGAAAAACAATTTCGGAAAAAAAATTTAGTTCGGAATTTTCACCTCTAGAAATTTGATCTTTAATTTTGTCTGATGTTTCAAGCTTGTTCCAAAGATCATTAAAGCCAAGACGACGTCCAGCCATTTTATGTTCCAGAAGCAAGATAGCTGTATCTTTGGATTTAGTATCTGTCCAATTCGTGTCACTTGTAACTTTTGCCATAATCTCACGAATTTTGGCTTCAATTTCATCTTTGTTTGAAACACTGTTCGATAATAAGAAGTATCGAATATAACCGTCTGCAGCTCCATCTCGAGCAAATTGTTTTCGTTTATCATCTTCACTACGGATTTGATTACCCAAAGCAACAATGCGTCGCGCTGAGCGATGGTTCATTTCTTTGTTGAAGGTAGTCCAATCACTTGGCTTGGTGTTACCCAGCTCAGATTCTCCCCCACCGAAGATACGTTGCATCGTATCTCCAAACAAGCCGATGACAACTTTATTTGATTTGGCATGTTGCAGCTCAAAGAATGCTCGGATTACATCTTTGTTGGTATCCTGACTTTCGTCGATAAATATGAAAGGGAACTTATTTACAATGACTTCTGCCATCATCGGCTTAGTAGTCAAAAAACTTGAGAAAAGCTTTAAAACATCCGCATGCGACAACGCATTCTTTGCAGAGTTGACGCCATTTGGGTCGTAAATGAATGAGCGAGGTTCAGCTAACCAATCCATTTTTTCCTTTAGCCGGGTGATTTCTCTCTTTCGATCTTCTGATGCTTTACCTTCGCGACCACGACTTTCCAAATTTTCTATTTCGTCAAGCTTCGCAGGAATTTTCTCCAGATACCACTTGCGAATGTCTTCATTAAAACCAGCAATAGCAGACCAACAAAAGCTGTGAATCGTTGAAACCGCAAAGATGGGATTTTGCTCAATCCGATCCACGATTTCATCGGCTGCGTTATTCGTGAAGGTTACAACAGCAATTTGCTTACCTTGGCGAATAAAGTTACCAGAATGCTCTTTTTTCAGAAAATCTAGAGCTTCTTTTAGAGAATAAGTTTTACCCGATCCTGCTCCCGCAAAGGTGATAAAACTTTTCCCTGAACCTATACGAAGACACTCTTGGATCCCTTTATCAATCCCATTGTCATGATCAATAGGTTTGGTTTCCGCCAAGTAAAATTCTTCTGACATAATCTCCTCCTACATTTTGTACTGAAGCTGATTTTCTAGCCATTTAAGACCTTCACTCATGTATTCGGGGGGATTGAAACAATCTTCTTTGTTATTTGCGATATAGAAAAGGCAATCGAAGGCAAAGTCTCCTTTCTTTAAAGCTTGCACATAGCCATAGAGTGACTCTGATAGGGAGTTACTATCATTTTCAAAGGCGTCTTGAATTTTTTGTTTACGCTGAAAATATTTATTTTCAGAATTCGCCAAAATCAATGCATCTTCAAAAGTACGGGATAAAATTTCCTTCCCAGTAATCTGAGTTGGCTTTTGGTAGGCAATGTAAAGTGGCGCACCTTGACTATTTGTAGCATGTTCCGCTTTTGGTAAGGCCACCAAGTCATCCAAAACTTCTTTTTTTGGATGCCATATCTTCAAGGTATCATTATTGGTTTTTTGATCTGAATTCTTTTGTGGGAAGCATGATTTCCCTTCGTTATCAACTGAATCAAGATCTGTCAGCACCAAAGTCGCAACCCCAAGTTTTTCGACTAACTCTTTGTATTTGTGAGTGTGTGCACCGCTTACCTCCAGTATAGAGATGTATCGTTTCGATAAGTCCGGAAATCTATTGGAAATGAACTCAGGCACCAGAAGACGTTCGGCTTGACCTTCAACGAATATAACCCCATCGGCAAAGAAAATGTCACAGTGAGTGAGCTTTAAGTGTTTTCTGACAAACTGAAGTTCATCTTTTGGATTCACGAATAACTCTGACATATTTGCAATTGACGTATGATCCATTGCAATTGAAGTGTCAGTATTATTTCGCCGGAAGTACCGTAACTCTTTGAAGTCAATATCGTTGATAATATGGCTAGAGTGTGTACTAATCACAAGCTGTGTTTGGTATTCAGATTCATCTTGTTTGCTACACAAGTCGGAATGATTCCGTAAAGTATCATAAGCTTTCGATACGAATACTCGTTGGACTTGAGCATGCAGATTGACTTCCGGTTCTTCGAGTAAAACTAAATGGATTGGTTCTATCTGGTCTTCCATTTTATCCTCAAAGGCAGATGACTTTCCAACGCGCATCCATTTGTCGCGAAATTCCAGAAGCCTAAAGGTCAAATATATAAGATTTTGGTAACCAAGCCCTAGGTAACTTTCGGGAACAAATTCTTCTTCCTCTTTGTCAAAACGGTATCGGATCGATGACGATTTTTGTAATGCGTCCATACCACTAATTTTTGCGGCAATTTCAACAGCCGGGTTGCCACCGATACCGGGATACCCCATATTCTTCAGCTCATTAAAGGGGGCATCAAACTGCTTATTCAATCTGTCGGTAAACTCTTTTTCTAGCGCTTGCTGTTGCCCCAAAACTTCAAGGTCTTGTATCTCAGGAAAATCTTCTGGATTCAAAATATGATCATAATATTCTCGAAGTAACTTATTGAGACGTTGCTTTTCTGAATATGGCCCCTTTTGATCTGTGTTATCTTCGGCACCTAATCCGCGTTGTTCGGATATAGTGTCTACTCGAATTAACTTTTTTAAAGCTTCAGATTTAAGAGGCTGCAAAACCTCGCTCAGCGTAGACTTTGCCTCTTTGCTTAAAATGTAGTGTTTTTGCTTTATGAGCTTACTGAAGTTCTGGCCTTTCTCCAGAAAATCACATAAATCTTTGGGCCACAGACTTACCTTACCTTTGTGTTCGGACACCACACTTCTCTTATCAACAAACTCACGACATAATTTAGAAATATCGGTTGGTTCGTAAGTTATGCGAACGAATAGGGCACCACCACACCATTCTAAGTCCGGGAGGATGTCACGAACCTTGTATGCCTCACTTGCCTTCGCGGTGATCTCGATGTCTAAACTCGGTAGCAAACTGGCGAAATCATCCGATAGAGCCTGCATTTTCTCGATAGTGGGAAATTCTTGTTCGACTTGTTCGCCCAACGTTTGGATTTTCTTCCAATTTTGCTTAGATATATCTCGGACTTTTAGATTGTTCGGACTTTTCAGGAAGGTATGTAGCGCACTAATACAGGATGTTTTTCCGCTATTATTAGCGCCAACAAGAACAGTTGTTTTATCATCAAGTATTAGGGTTACGTTGACTAGTCGTCGATAGTTTTTCAAAGCGAAAGAGGAAATTTTCATTTAATAACACCTTAAAAAAACGGAATCGGATATTTCAAAAAAAGAGTTCTATTATTCTGATCGAATACACTTCTCGCACTGTGATACTTTATTCAATGTTGATCTGTATTCTTTTCTATTGCTCAATCTTCTATCTATCTTGTTCACTTTTAATAAGCAACTCAATGAATATCATCAAGTTGTGTGACTTTCCTACGTTTATCAAGGATGAAAAAGGGGTAAAAACAAGTCGGTCATCACTCAAACTAACCCGTCAAATTTGGCTAAACACTACAATTGATTATGAACCTTTATCAGGGAAGGAACTTCCTTTGATTAAAATAATAGGATAATTGTGTGTGTCTCTATGTTTTCTAATGAATTTTTATGCTGAGGATTTTTACGTGGGGTATTTGGTGGGGTACTTATAAAGAAAAAAGCACTTCCCCAAAAGAGAAAGTGCTTCTTAAACAGCAAGTTACTAGACTAGGATTAGTTCATGCCGTATTTTTTCAGTTTCTTACGCAGAGTACCGCGGTTGATTCCCATCATCAGCGCTGCGCGGGTTTGGTTACCACGGGTGTATTGCATCACCATGTCCAACAGTGGTTGCTCTACTTCAGCCAGTACCAGCTCATACAGGTCATTGACGTCTTGACCATTCAGTTGAGCAAAATAGTTCTTCAGTGCTTGTTTAACTGAGTCACGCAGAGGTTTTTGAGTTACCTGATCTTGTGAATTTACAGTAGCAACGGTTAGTACGTCAGAATTTACGCGTTGTTCGAACATAGTTCTGTCAGCTCTTTTCTTTATTTACGCAAAAATTTTCGAAGTATGCTTCCAACACCTCCAGCTGTTCGCTGGCATCCTCAATGGCGTTGAATGAGCGCCGAAACTGGTCATCAGGAGCATGTTCCTTGAGATACCAAGATACATGCTTACGTGCAATACGAACTCCTTTGCCTTGACCGTAAAAGTCGTGCAGTTCTCGTACATGCTCGTTCATTAAACGCTGCACCTCGCCAAGGGGCATCGGTGACAGCAGTTCTCCTGTTTCCAGATAATGCTGGATTTCCCGAAAGATCCAGGGTCTTCCCTGAGCAGCACGGCCTATCATCAGGGCATCAGCCCCGGTGTATTCAAGCACTGCTCTGGCTTTTAGCGGGTCAGTAATGTCGCCATTAGCAATAATTGGAATGGCAACAGTCTGCTTAACTGTCCGAATGTTGTCATACTCGGCTTCACCATTAAACAGACAAGAACGAGTCCTGCCATGAATGGTAAGCGCCTGAATACCACAACGTTCAGCCAATTGGGCAATTTCTACACAGTTACGTTCTTCCGGTGACCATCCTGTACGGATCTTCAATGTAACAGGTACATCAACCGCATTGACTACCGCAGAAAGGATTTTTTGAACCAGTTCTGGATAACGCAGTAATGCTGAGCCTGCCAATTTACGATTAACCTTTTTGGCTGGGCACCCCATATTGATATCGATGATCTGAGCACCATTGTCGACGTTGATTTTCGCCGCCGCTGCCATCTCATCGGGATCACTACCGGCAATCTGTACAGAACGCACTCCGGGTTCGTCGCGATGAACCATACGTAGCCGGGATTTATCCGTCTTCCAGACCTGAGGATTGGAAGAAAGCATCTCTGAGACTGTCATACCTGCACCCATGGTGTAGCATAGTGATCGAAACGGGCGATCCGTTATGCCAGCCATAGGGGCTGCAATAAGACAGTTTTTCAACTGGTATTGTCCGATACGCATAGGCGAAGAAAGAGTGGCCAACTGTGACTAAGGGCGCGTATATTACGCATTTTTCACAAGATATGAAAGGCCAAACTTTGAGCGAAACGGTATTTTAACGGAATTTTTCCAGTTGATTTTTTCAAACTTTTCTATTTATCCTTTAATAACATTAAGTTACGTATTCTTGACGAAATTTATTGTTACCTATATTTCTCATGACAAATAGTATGTATTACCACCAATTTGTCCCCCAGAGGATCATTTTAGTGGATAATCCTGTTTTTCAATAGTAGTTTGTTGATTATTTTTTAACCCCGGTAATGCGACACCATTCTTCTTGTTCGGCGATTGGATCGATAATGAATTCATTGCTATAGGCTTCGGCAACACCTTCAGCCTGACTTGCCAGTACACCGGACAAGCCTAATAATCCACCAGATTTTGGTAATGAGCCGATAACCGGAGCCAGTTCACGCAGTGGGCCAGCCAGAATGTTGGCGATAGCAACATCACATTCTAAATTGTCAGGTTGATCTTTAGACAGATAGAGTGTCAGTAACTCAGAAACGCCATTACGCTCTGCATTATCCCGGCTCGCCTGAATTGCCTGAGGGTCGATATCAATGCCGATAGCATGTTTAGCTCCCAGTTTCAGGGCTGCGATAGCCAGAATGCCGGATCCACAGCCGAAGTCGATGACGGTTTTACCTTGCAGGTCAAGGCCATCCAGCCATTGCAGGCAAAGAGAAGTGGTTGGGTGTGTTCCGGTTCCGAAGGCCAGTCCCGGATCCAGCATAACGTTAACAGCATCCGGTTCAGGCACTTCCCGCCAGCTTGGGCAGATCCACAGACGGTTACCAAAACGCATTGGGTGGAAGTTGTCCATCCACTCGCGCTCCCAGTCTTTATCTTCCAGCTGTTCAATTTTGTGGAGAAAACCTTTACCCAGCTGGGGAACCTGCTCCAGTTGGCTAACAACAGCTTTCATATCGGTTTCTGCATCATACAGACCAATGACATCGGTATCTCCCCATAAACGGGTTTCTCCCGGCAGAGGTTCAAAAATTGGCGTATCGTGGCTGTCCTGAAAGGTAACGGACACTGCGCCACTTTCCACGAGTTCATCACCGAGTGATTCAGCTTGTTGTCCCGTGGTGTTTAATCTCAGTTGTATCCAAGGCATAAAAATTCTCTTTTAAACGCGATATGTATGAAAAATGATTAAAAATCAGGCTAAAAAATATCGCCGTCACTGTGATGCGGCGGTTTGTTGTATTTGTTTACTCCCAAACAGATTTCCTATTCCGAATGCCAGTAAGCTCAGCAGCAATGATGGCACAATGGGATGGAAT
The DNA here is from genome assembly GCF_963894935.1 of Xenorhabdus sp. PB61.4. Lineage (NCBI taxonomy): Bacteria > Pseudomonadati > Pseudomonadota > Gammaproteobacteria > Enterobacterales > Morganellaceae > Xenorhabdus > Xenorhabdus sp. PB61.4. The sequence goes on along the minus strand of NZ_CAWQJR010000173.1, from coordinate 73,918 downwards.
CCAAGGAGGTTAATGCTAAAGCTGGCTAATAGGGTATAGCTTATTGCACCTGTCAGCATGGAGGCTAGCGCGCCATGTGCATTGGCTTTCTCCCAGTACAGGCCCAATACCAGTGGCCAGAGGAACACAGCCTGTAATCCGCCGAAGGCCAGCAGGTTCAGCCAGATCAGCATTTCAGGTGGTTGCCATGCCGCCAGTAACAGTAGTATTCCCAGAAACAGGGTAGAAAAGCTGGAGATACGGGCGAGTTTTTTCTCCTGTTTGATCTGCTGCGGGAACAAATTTAAATAGAGATCTTTAACGATAGTTGCTGAAGATTGCAGCAATTGGGCGTTAATTGTTGACATAATGGCTGCCATCGGCGCGGCCAGAAAGATCCCGGCAGCGATAGGCGGCAGGACGGTGATCATCAGGGTTGGGATCACTTGATCGGGAATTGTCAGATCAGGGATGATCGCACGGCCCAGTGCTCCGGCAAGGTGCATCCCAAACATCAGGATAGCCATGACGATAGTGCCGATGATAATACCACGGTGGACAGCTTTACTGTCGCGGTAAGAAATACAACGCACAGCGGTATGTGGCAGCCCGATAACGCCAAAGCAGACCAGAACCCAGAAGGAGGCCATAAAAGGGCCGCTAAGAATATTGTCAGCACCGTGGGGAGAGACAAGGTTAGGATCGATAGTACGCAGTGTCGAGACCGCTTCTGACAGTCCACCCGCTTTATAGATCGTGCCAACAAGCAGTAATACTGTTCCTAACAGCATAACCAGCCCTTGTAAGGCATCATTAAGGACACTGGCTCTAAAGCCGCCAAATGCAGTGTAGAGAGCGATGGAAAGGCCAAAAATCAGCAGACCGGTACCGTAAGGAATACCGGCTGCGGCTTCCAGCAGGCGGGCACCGCCAATGAACTGTACCGTCATGGCACCGACAAAAGCGACTAACAGGCTCACGCTGGCAAACCAGACCAGAATACGGCTCTGATAGCGCGCATATAGCATGTCATTGAGTGTCACGGCATTATAACGGCGGGCGAGGATAGCAAATTTCTTCCCCAGTACGCCGAGGGAGAGCCAGATTGCCGGCAGTTGGATCAGGGATAACAGCACCCAGCCGATACCATATTTGTAGGCTGCACCGGGACCACCAATGAACGAGCTGGCACTGATATATGTCGCTGTAATGGTCATCGCTAGTACAAAACCACCCATTGAGCGGCTGCCAAGAAAATATTCATTCAGGAATTCACCCGTCTGGCGGCGGCGATAGGCATAGAATGAGAGCAGAAAAACCAGTGCCAGATATCCTACCAGAGGCAGAATGACTTCATTTTGCATCTTCATCCTCCAGAGGAACTTCTTTGAAGATAAATTTCACCATCATCCAGCACAGGATGATGAAAAGTGCAGGTAATGCTAAACAAGCCAGTTCGAACCAGCGCGGTAATCCGGTTAATCCGGTTGCATCACTGGGTAGATAGGCGCTCAGTAGCCAACCCACAAGATAAGCTAACGTCAGGAATACGGCCCAACGCGCTTCTTTATGAGATTGAACAAATCTTTTGTCCATTGATTCTCCGGGAAAGCAGAAAAATAAAGGAAGGAATTGTACGGTAACAGTCAGATTTATTCAGAAGAAAATGTGCGACAAAAACCATGTCATAAAAAATCCCATCTTGAAAAGATGGGATTTTATGCAGAATGGCGATGTTAGAAAAAAGCCTTACTTATCATGTAAGCCCAGTTTCTTCTCCAGATAGTGGATATTGGTTCCGCCTTTCTGGAAGTTTTCATCATTCATGATGGACATCTGCAAATCGATATTGGTTTTGATGCCATCAATGATCAGTTCTGCCAGTGCGTTCTTCATACGCGCAATCGCCACTTCACGGGTTTCTCCATAAGTGATCAGTTTTCCGATCATGGAGTCATAATATGGCGGTACGGTATATCCTGCATAGATATGGGATTCCCAGCGTACGCCGAACCCACCCGGAGAGTGGAAATGGGTGATTTTACCCGGGCTTGGCAAGAATGTTTTTGCATCTTCGGCATTAATACGGCATTCGATAGCATGGCCTTTGATGACAATATCTTCCTGCTTGATGGACAGTGGCATGCCGGAAGCGATGCGTAGCTGTTCTTTGATTAGATCAACGCCAGTGATCATTTCGGTAACAGGGTGTTCAACCTGAATACGGGTGTTCATCTCAATGAAATAGAACTCACCGTTCTCATACAGGAATTCAAACGTACCCGCTCCACGATAGCCGATTTCCATACAAGCGTTGGCACAGCGTTCACCGATGCTGCGGCGTAGTTCAGCTGAGATACCCGGTGCAGGAGCTTCTTCCACAACTTTCTGGTGACGACGCTGCATTGAGCAGTCACGTTCAGCAAGATAAAGAGCATTGCCCTGACCATCAGCCAGTACCTGAATTTCAACGTGACGAGGGTTTTCAAGGAATTTTTCCATGTAAACCATGTCATTATTGAAAGCAGCTTTAGCTTCAGCACGAGTCATGGCAATAGACTGTTCCAGCTCTTTATCACTGCGGACAACGCGCATACCACGCCCGCCGCCGCCGCCGGAAGCCTTGATGATCACCGGATAACCGATGCGCTGTGCGATCGATTTGTTCTTCTCAGTATCATCACCCAAAGGGCCGTCAGAACCAGGAACGCAAGGTACACCGGCTTTTTTCATGGCGCTGATGGCAGAAACTTTATCACCCATCAGGCGGATAGTTTCTGCTTTCGGGCCGATAAAGGTGAAACCGGAACGCTCCACCTGTTCAGCAAAATCAGCGTTTTCAGACAGGAATCCATAACCCGGATGGATTGCCTGTGCACAGGTGATTTCAGCCGCAGAAATGATAGCCGGAATATTCAGGTAACTTTTTACTGATGCAGCAGGGCCGATACAGACCGTTTCATCTGCCAGCAGGACGTGTTTCAGATCACGGTCTGCCGCAGAGTGCACAGCAACAGTTTTGATCCCGAGCTCCTTACAGGCTCTCAGGATACGCAGTGCAATTTCACCGCGGTTAGCTATGACTATTTTCTCAAGCATGGGTTTTTCCCGCGTGATGCGCTTATTCGATGATGACCAGTGGCTCGTCAAATTCAACAGGTTGACCGTCTTGTGCCAGAACTGCCTTCACGACGCCGGTTTTGTCAGCTTCGATCTGGTTCATCATTTTCATGGCTTCAACGATGCACAGGGTATCGCCCTGATTAACATGCTGACCGATTTCGATAAAAGGTTTCGCATCCGGGCTTGGAGAACGGTAGAACGTACCAACCATTGGGGAACGAACGGTGTGACCGCTGATCTCTGCTGCGGCTGGTGCTGCCGGAGCAGCAGGTGCCGGTGCTGCAACGGGTGCAGGCTGTTGAACAGGCGCAGAGATGTATTGCTGAGTGATCGGCATGCCCTGAACAGCCGTAGTACGGCTGATGCGAACTGATTCTTCACCTTCAGAAATTTCCAGTTCAGAAATGCCAGATTCTTCAACCAGCTCGATCAATTTTTTTATCTTACGAATATCCATGAGTGTGATTCCGTACTCTATTTATGTAAATTAGTTGGATTTTGACAAGCGGTTGACCGCTGCCTGTAATGCAAAACTATAGCCATCAGCACCCAAACCACAGATCACGCCAACGGCAATATCAGAAAGATATGAATGATGGCGGAATGGCTCGCGGGCATGCACATTAGAGAGGTGGATCTCAATAAATGGAATATCCACCGCCAGAAGTGCATCGCGTAACGCTACGCTGGTGTGCGTGAATGCCGCAGGATTAATCAGAATAAAATCTGTATTCCCCCGCGCAGTATGAATTCTCTCAATCAGTTCAGATTCTGCATTGGATTGCAGATGGAATAATTCAATACCCGACTGGTGAGCTTCTTGTGACAGTTTGCTGACGATGTCATCAAGCGTTAACTTGCCGTAGGTCTCTGGCTCTCGCGTTCCCAACAGATTCAGGTTGGGACCGTTCAAGAGTAAAATGCGAAACTTGTCTGCCATTGTGCGGGTATCTCCGGCAATCTGTCAACAATCGTTCAAGATAACTCGATGACAGCAATTTGTCATCTTTTTCTATTATCAATATTTGTAAATTTGACGATAAAGCCCGACATTATAAACATATCGTAACATTTAGCAGCAAAATACTGGTCTTATCAGCTTTTCGGGCTTGATTTTATTAGACTTACGCTTATCGGCATAGTTTCAGCGGATCTTTACTACTGTTCTGCCTGTTGACTGATTGTTTACCAACTTATTAGCGTGTTCGATCACCTGATCTAATGAAATTTCGTTTGCGGTCTGTTGATAAAAAGATTCCGGCAACAGTTTTTGCAACCGCTCCCAGATCTTTGGTCTATCGGCAGCCGATACTATTGCTGACTCAACACCCTGTAAGCGGACATTACGCAGGATAAATGGCATGACAGTGGTAGGCAGATTGATATCACTCGCCATCCCGCAGGCAGCTACGGTGCCGTTGTGGGATACCTGAGCCAGCAATTTGGCCAGAATTGTACCACCGACAGTATCAATAACACCTGACCAGCGCTGTTTTTCCAGCGGGCGAGCGGGTTGGCTGAAGTCTGAAACCGGCAGAATTTCTTTTGCTCCCAGAGAAAGTAAATATTCCTGACTTTCCGGTTTGCTACTGATAGCGACCACAGAATATCCCAACAGAGAGAGCAAAGTAATTGCTGTGCTTCCGACTCCGCCAGTGGCACCTGTGACTGCGATTTCGCCGCTTTCAGGGGTTATACCTCCCTGTTCCAGCGCCATAATACATAACATGGCGGTGAAACCGGCTGTGCCGATAATCATAGCCTGTCTGGTACTTAAACCTGCTGGCAATGGTGTCAGCCATTCACCTGAGACTCTGGCCTGTTCTGCCAGACCACCCCAACGATTTTCACCCACACCCCAGCCGGTTAATAAAACCTGCTGCCCGATATGAAAGCGGGGATCTTCTGAGTGACGTACAACGCCGGAAAAGTCGATCCCCGGTATCATCGGAAACTGACGAATAATTTTTCCCTTGCCGGTAATTGCAAGTGCATCTTTATAATTGAGGGTTGACCAGTGAATATCGACGATGACATCACCGGGTGGAAGTTGGGTTGTGTCAATATTCTGAATAGAAGCTGATAATGTATCGTGCTGTTCCAGCAGTAATGCTTTCATAGGTTCTCCCTCTGATGGGTTTTGGGTATGACACCATCACGATTCTCATGATTTCATTTTTTGTGACATTCTCAATATAGATAAAATTAAAAATGCAGAAACGGGCAGTCTGCAATAATGTGATGAATAGTCGCAAAACAGTGATTGCTGATTTTTATTCCGGGTACATGCTGAAAGATAAATATGCCTGATAATGATTTCAATATTGATAATTAACTTATTAATAATGACTTTGTTTTTATATCTTATTGGTTCAGTAATCAACAGATTTATCCGCCGATTACAGGTTTATAAGTGACGATGAAGAACAATTTTTCTTTTGAGTGCTGAAGATAAAGCGGGAAATTAATGAATCATCTTTGCCGGGCTTATTGGAGCGTGATATTGGCTGGAGATGGCAAAAGAAATCAAAATATTTGAGAAAAAATTAATTTTTGTTGAACTTGCTGAAATCATTATAGGTCAACATAGAAAAAGTGAATCAGTAACATCGCGGGATGCACTATATACACTATAATGTTGGTTTTTAGGGCATTTGGACATTTTAGGGTTCAGTGACGGGGTTATTGGTGGAATTAACCCATTTTTATGCAGTTTTTTTCTGCTCTGTCAGAAAAAAGTAACGTAGAATATCGTGTTTCTGATGTGAATAACGTAGCCACTTTCATTGAAGTAGTAAAAGTAGTTAATGATGCGCCTTGTCGCTGCTTCATGTGGTTGGTAGAGTAGACGGACAACATCCGTCCCCAGCTTGCAGGATTATCCTTTCGTTATGTTAAAGAAATTTCGTGGCATGTTTTCCAATGATTTGTCCATTGACTTGGGTACTGCCAATACCCTTATTTATGTTAAAGGTCAGGGAATTGTCTTGGATCAACCCTCTGTTGTTGCTATCCGACAAGACAGGGCCGGTTCACCAAAAAGCGTTGCAGCCGTAGGGCTGGAAGCAAAACAGATGTTGGGACGTACTCCGGGGAATATCGCAGCTATCCGACCAATGAAGGATGGTGTGATTGCTGATTTTTATGTCACGGAAAAAATGTTGCAGCATTTTATTAAACAGGTTCATAACAACAGTTTTATGCGTCCTAGCCCGCGCGTGCTGGTTTGTGTACCAGTCGGGGCGACGCAGGTTGAGCGTCGGGCTATTCGTGAATCAGCCCAAAGTGCAGGAGCACGCGAAGTCTTTCTGATTGAAGAGCCAATGGCGGCGGCAATCGGTGCAGGTTTGCCCGTTTCAGAAGCAACGGGTTCAATGGTTGTTGATATCGGTGGTGGTACAACAGAAGTTGCAGTTATCTCCCTCAATGGCGTTGTCTATTCTTCTTCTGTCCGTATCGGCGGGGATCGCTTTGATGAAGCAGTTATCAATTATGTCCGCCGCAACTACGGCTCGCTGATTGGTGAAGCAACCGCAGAACGCATTAAACATGAAATTGGTTCTGCGTACCCAACAGATGAAGTCCGCGAAATCGAAGTACGTGGCCGTAACCTTGCTGAAGGTGTACCACGTAGTTTCACACTGAATTCCAATGAAATTCTGGAAGCCCTGCAAGAGCCGCTGACCGGTATTGTCAGTGCCGTTATGGTAGCACTGGAACAGTGCCCGCCAGAGCTGGCTTCTGATATTTCAGAACGTGGTATGGTGCTGACCGGTGGTGGCGCACTGTTACGCAATCTTGATCGCTTGCTGATGGAAGAAACAGGTATTCCCGTGATTGTGGCTGAAGATCCACTGACCTGTGTTGCCAGAGGTGGCGGTAAAGCGCTGGAAATGATCGACATGCACGGTGGCGATTTATTCAGCGAAGACTGAAAGTAACTCTGCGAGCTGGGAGGCGTGTTTATCAGTGCCTCCTTGCTGTTTATCCAAAAGTGTATCGTTTATGACTCTTTTATTGTTTATGACACGAAACCGCTCAATAATGCGCAACTTATGAAGCCAATTTTCAGCAGAGGGCCCTCCCTACAATTACGACTCTTTTTTGCTGTTGCTATTGCCATTATTCTGGTTGTGGTAGACAGCAGGTTTGATTTTTTCCATAAAGTCCGTAGCTATATGGATACGGCAGTGAGTCCTTTTTATTTTCTTGCCAATGGTCCCCGCCAGTTTTTAGATGGTATTTCTGATTCTCTGACTGCCCGCAAACAACTTGAACTGGAAAATTACTCCTTGCGCAATGAATTGCGGTTGAAGGACAGCAAGTTATTACTGCTGGGTCAATTAAAACAGGAGAATATCCGGTTACGTTCATTACTCGGTTCACCTTTGCGTCATGATGAACACATGATGGCTACTCAGGTCATTGCCCGTGGTCTGGATCCGTATCGCGATCAAATTGTTATTGATAAAGGCGCAAAAGATGGTGTTTATGAAGGGCAACCGGTTGTTAGTGATCGCGGTGTTGTCGGGCAGGTTGTTTCAGTAAGCCAGCTAAGTAGCCGGGTGTTACTGATTTGCGATCCGATTCACGCCTTGCCGGTTCAGGTATTACGCAATGATATCCGGGTGATCGCTGGTGGTACAGGCTGTGCCGATGATCTGCACCTTGAACCATTACCGAGTGACACGGATATCCGGGTCGGCGATGAACTGGTGACTTCTGGTCTGGGGGGAAGATTCCCTGAAGGTTATCCTGTAGCAGTGGTCTCTTCTGTCAAGATAGATAATCAGCGGGCTCATACTGTTATTCACGCCCGTCCTTTGGCTGAATTACGCCGCCTGCGTTATCTGCTGCTGGTATGGGGACCGGATAATAACCCCTCTGAACCGTTGCCGCCTTCTGAAGTATATCGAGCCGCAAATGAGCGCATGAAGCAGTTGTTGCCATACGTATTGCCAAATCCGGCTGATGAAAAACCTCACTCTTTGCCAGAAGGTTCAGGTGGAGAGGATAATAAAAAAGAGGATAACAGAAAGAAACCCGTGGCCGGACAACCACCTTCAATCGCCCCATCAGTTAATAAACCATTAGCTACGGAGAATAACCGATGAGTCAGTATCACGGACGTGGTCTCTGGGTTGTCTGGTTGTCTTTCTTGATAGCAATGGTTTTACAGAGTATGCCGTGGCCGGAACAAGTAGATGTATTCCGGCCAACTCTGCCAGTGTTATGCCTTATCTACTGGCTGCTTGCTATTCCTCATCGTATCAGTGTCGGCACCGGGTTTATTCTGGGTATCCTGATTGATTTATTGCAGGGCAGTATTCTTGGTGCGCATGCACTGGCTTTTAGCCTCGTGAGTTTTCTGGTTGCTTTCAAATTTCAGCTCATTCGCAATATGGCACTCTGGCAACAATCACTTGTTGTGATGATACTCTCAACATTGATAAACCTCTGTGTTTTCCTGACTCACGCTCTGATCCTACAGACTATTTTCCATTCTGAAGTATTCTGGAATGGTGTGGTCAATGGTATTCTCTGGCCCTGGCTATTCTTATTAATGCGGAAAATCCGCCGTCAATTTTCAGTTCGTTAAAGGCGGGTTCTACTTTTTAATGAACAGCTTTTATATAAATGAACCGCTTTTAAATGAACTGACAGAAAGGATGACTCACTATGAAAACTCTTTACTTGGCTTCTGGCTCACCACGGCGGCGTGAGCTGGTGGAACTGCTGGATTTTAATTTTCAGATCCTGACACCACAGGTTGAAGAGAAATGGCAGGAAGAAGAGTCTCCACAGCAGTATGTCGAACGATTGGCCAGAGAAAAATCAAAGGCGGGTGTGGCAATTGCGCCGGATGATCTCCCCGTTCTGGGCGCTGATACAATTGTTGTGCTGAATAATCGTATTCTGGAAAAACCCCATAATGAGCAACATGCAGCGGAAATGTTACAGGCGCTGTCAGGACAACACCATCAGGTCATGACGGCTGTTGCTTTATCGAACAGTCAGCATACCTTAAGTGAGTTAGTGATTACAGATGTGATATTTCGCCATTTATCCCAACGTGAAATACAGGAATATATTGCAACTGGGGAACCAATGGATAAAGCCGGCGCTTACGGTATTCAGGGTAAAGGCGGTTGTTTTGTCAGAAATATTAATGGCAGTTACCATGCTGTTGTCGGCTTGCCACTGGTTGAAACGTATGAATTAATCACACGATTTTTGGCGTTAGCTGATGGGAAGGGTCACTTATGACAGCAGAGTTATTAGTCAATGTAACACCATCCGAAACGCGGGTTGCTTATATCGATGGCGGTATTTTGCAGGAAGTTCATATTGAACGGGAAGCTAAACGGGGAATAGTCGGTAATATTTATAAAGGCCGTATCAGCCGGGTTTTACCCGGAATGCAAGCGGCTTTTGTTGATATCGGGCTGGAGAAAGCCGCCTTTTTGCATGCTTCAGATATTGTGCCTCATACGGAATGTATCGCAGGCGAGGAGCGGAAAAACTTTAATGTCAGGGATATTGCTGAGCTGGTCAGTCAGGGGCAAGATCTGCTCGTTCAGGTCGTCAAAGATCCCCTCGGCACCAAAGGAGCACGCCTGACAACCGATATCACCCTGCCTTCACGCTATCTGGTTTTTATGCCGGGGGCCTCCCATGTTGGTGTTTCTCAGCGAATTGAAAGCGGAGAAGAGCGCGATCGGCTGAAATCCATCGTGATGGATTATTGTGATGAACATGGCGGGTTTATTATCCGCACTGCCGCAGAAGGGGTAAGAAAAGAGGAGATTGAGCAGGATGCTGCATTTTTGAAGCGCCTGTGGAGCAAAGTTATTGAGCGTAAAAAACGGAATATCACGAAGACTAAGGTTTATGGTGAGCTGGCATTAGCACAGCGTATTTTACGTGATTTTGCCGAAGATTCTCTTGATCGCATCCGGGTTGACTCCCGCCAGACCTACCTGCAAGTGCAGGAGTTTATTGATGAGTATATCCCTGAAATGAATGCCAAGCTGGAACATTATCAGGGAAATCAGCCGATATTTGATCTCTGTGGCGTGGAAACGGAAATTCAGCGCGCACTGGAGCGCAAAGTAGAATTAAAGTCGGGTGGCTATCTGATTATCGATCAAACTGAAGCCATGACGACCATTGATATTAATACCGGTGCTTTTGTTGGGCATAGGAATCTGGAAGAGACTATCTTTAATACTAATATTGAAGCGACTCAGGCGATTGCGCGTCAGTTGAGGCTACGCAATCTGGGCGGGATCATTATTATTGATTTTATCGATATGGCTGACGGGGAACACCGTCGTCGGGTCCTCGCTTCTTTGGAACAGGCTCTAAGTAAAGACCGCGTGAAAACCACCATCAATGGTTTTTCTCAGCTTGGTCTGGTGGAAATGACACGCAAACGCACGCGGGAAAGCCTTGAACATATTTTATGTGATAATTGCCCGACTTGTCAGGGGCGCGGCACCGTAAAATCTGTTGAAACGGTATGCTATGAAATTTTACGGGAAATTGTACGTGTTCATCGCGCCATTAATGCAGATCGTTTTCTGGTCTATTCTTCCCATGCTGTGAGTGAAGCCCTTAAAGGAGAACACTCTCACGCTCTGGCTGAGGTGGAAATCTTTGTTGGTAAATCCGTAAAAGTACAGGCTGAACAGCTGTACAGTCAGGAACAATTTGATGTTGTTATGATGTAACCTTAAATTTTTTGAGTAAATAACATACTCTATGGATTTCAAGTTGCATCGCGGCGGCAAGGGAGAGAATCCCCTGAGCATAGATAACTATGCGACTGGGGTGAACGAGCGTAGCCAACAAAGAGGCAGCTTGAAAGACGACGAGTATAACGTGCTGACAATCAAGGAGAAATGAGTGAAGCGACTGCTCGGGATATTATTAGCGACAGCCGCAATAATCATTATCATTGTGGCTTTGTTTGTCAGCGGGTTACGTTTTTTCCTGCCTCATATTAATGATTATCGCCAGCAATTGGCGCGCCATATTTCAGCGTTGACCGATGTTTCCGTCAAGATAGGTTATATCAGTGGTCGCTGGGAGCCATTTGGTCCACAGTTGGAAGTCCGGGATCTTCATGCAACAAACGAAGAAACGGATATTAAAGCCAAAAAAGTGACGCTTTCTCTGGATGTCTGGCGCTCATTATTACAGCGGCGCTGGCATTTCCGTGACCTCTCTTTTTATCAGCTTCAGGTGGATTATGATAAGCCGCTGTTTGATGGCGAAAGTGAACACCAGTTACCCAAACCGGATAATCTATCTTCCCTGTTTCTCGAACGTTTTAATTATTTCGAATTGCATGACAGTAGCCTGACTTTTCCTACTCCATCGGGAGAAAAAGTCAGATTATTGTTACCGCAGCTGGCATGGCTGAATAAAGACAACCGGCATCGCGCAGAGGGGCATATTAACCTGTCTTCGATTAATGGGCAGGAAGGTGTTGTACAGATTAAATTTGACCTGAAAGATATTAATCATGTTTTAGACAGCGGCACTATCTATTTACAGGCTGATGATATTGATATGCGGTTGTGGCTCAGCCGATGGTTAAAAGACAACACCGGCCTGGAAAATGCCCGTTTTAGTCTGGCTAACTGGATTACCCTGAAAAACGGGAGAATCGAGAGCGGGCATTTACAACTCAGGCGTGGGTATGCCAACTGGCATGTGGGGGAGAAGAAACATCAGCTCACCGTCCATGATCTGCTTTTGCAAATGCGTCGTCAGGGAGAAGGCTGGCTGTTCGATATCCCAAATCTGGAAAGCCTGAACACTAATGGTCAACAGTGGCTTGCAGGTCGTCTTGCCGCCTTATATATCGCGAAGGCAAATAAATATCAGAACAAAGATCACTGGCGTATTCGGGCTGAAAATATTCAGCTCGAACGGCTGAGTGGCATGTTGCCGCTGATGTCGCCTGTGACTCCGGAGATCGTCAATGACTGGCAGCATCGGCAGCCAAAAGGGCTAATTCACCGCTTTGCCCTTGATGTCACACCTGAACTGGCCGATAGCACGGATATTGCTGTCAAATGGCAGGATGTCAGCTGGTCTCGCTGGAAAGAGTTGCCTTCAGTGAATGATTTTAGTGGCACGCTGGCGGGAAATAAGCAGCAAGGAAACCTCATATTTGAGTTGAAAAACAGTCTCATTGATTACCGACAAATGTTTCAGGCACCGTTTGATATTGCCAGTGGTGCAGGGAAGATCGAATGGAAAAGTGATCAGGAAGGTTTGAAAATATGGAGCCAGGGGCTGGACTTGCAGGCCAAATCATTATGGATAAACGGCGATTTTAATTATACAGAACTCAGGAATAAGCCCCCGAAGCTTGAAATGCTGGCAGGGATCCGCGTCGAGGATGCAGGCGAAGCATGGCGCTATTTTCCCCAAACCCTGATGGGAAAATCACTGACAGATTATCTGACGACAGCGTTAATTAAAGGGAAAGTCGATAATGCTACGCTGATTTTTCAGGGTAACCCTCATGACTTCCCATTCAGGCATAACAATGGCCAATTTCAGGTGTGGGTTCCCCTGCGCAATGCAACATTTAAGTACCAACCAGACTGGCCAGCTCTGTTTGATCTTAATGCTGATTTGAATTTCCGTAATAACGGGTTATGGATACAGGCAGATAAAGCGAAACTGGGTAAAGTCGATGGTTCCCGGATCTCTGCTGTGATCGCTGATTATAATAAAGAAAAACTCTTAATTGATGCGGACATTTCCGGAGACGGCAAAGATATTCACGACTATTTTCACCATAGTTCATTATCCGATACTGTCGGAAGTGCGCTGGATAATTTACAGCTTAGCGGCAAGGTTGATGGCAATCTTCATCTGGATATACATCTGGAAGATGGCACAACTGATGCCAGTGGTGAAGTGGTGCTGAAAGATACTGAACTCTTTATTCAGCCACTGAACAGTAGAATGAAGCACCTCAGTGGCAAGTTCCGCTTTGATAACGGAAACTTGCAAAGTGATAGCCTTTCCACTAGCTGGCTTGGTAATCCTCTGTCATTACGGTTTACAACGCAGCATTCAGGTCAACATTATCAGGTTAATGTTGACCTGAATGCTGGCTGGCCTGTGGCAACGCTACCGGAATTGCCGTCAGAAATACGCCGCCAGCTATCAGGGCGGCTTGACTGGCAGGGAAAAGTCAATATTGCCATTCCCTCAGAAGGTGAGGGTTTGCAACATGAATTATCACAACAGGGTGCAAAATATCAGGTTGCAATCAATGCTGATTTGTCACATATCAACAGCACGTTAGACGGGCTGGAAACCGCCTCTTTGCAGGAATTGAATGATCTCAATATTCAGGCCGAAGGGGATGATAATCAGCTTAGGCTTACCGGTTCATTAGGGAACAGATATAAATTCAATAGCCAATGGTCACTGGAGAAAGGTTATACCCGTTTACAGCGGGGTATTCTGAACACAGATAAGAATGGCATTCCCGCGTTACCTGAAAAATCAATGCTCGAACTGAATTTACCTGATATTGAGGGTGATAAATGGCTGGCACTGCTTGGAACATTGGAAACCAAATCCGGAATGGGTGGTGCTTTCAGTTGGCCTGAGTTATTTGAAATTACAATACCTTCTTTGAATATCGGCGGGCAGCGTTGGCATAATCTTATACTGAGTGCCAGCAAACAATCTGATAGTTTGCATATTAACGCGATCGGAGAAGAAATTGACGGCGATTTGTGGGTTTATTCGGATAGGATATGGCAGGGAGCGTTTAATTATCTCTATTATAATCCGGTGTTCCCGGGCAGCGCTGCCAATGATGGTAACTCGCTGGCTTCAAGCGCAGCGGATACGCCAAAATATGATTTTCGTCATTGGCCAACATTTAATGTGAGATGTAATGAATGCTGGCTGGCCGGATCGAAAATCGGAAAAATTTCAGGAACGATCAAACCGGAAGGCAACACACTGGTTCTGACTGATGGCCGGGTAGAAAATAGTGCTGGTAAATTGACATTATCCGGTCATTGGAGTGAAAGTAATGAGGGAAACTATACTCGGGCTAAGGGGCAAATATCAGGGGGAAGTTTAGATGATATGGTCGCTTATCTCGGGTTCATTATTCCCATTACCGGTGCCCCATTTAAGTTTGATTTTGATCTTAACTGGAAGGATACGCCGTGGCAGCCTGATATTAAAACGCTTAATGGCCGCCTGACAGGGACACTGGGCAAAGGCACAATAGCGAAACTGGGCGCAGGCAGAGCAGGACAACTGTTGAGGCTGGTCAGTTTTGATGCTTTATTGCGTAAATTACAGTTGGATTTCAGTGACACATTCAGTGATGATTTTAACTTTGATTCTATGCGTGGCGATGCACAGCTAAAAAATGGGGTTATGTATACGGATAACTTCCATATTGATGGGCTGGAAGCTGATATCGATGCAAAAGGTCAGATAAACTTTATTCAGCGTCAGCTCAATATGGAGTTGGTGATCACCCCGGAAATATCAGCCACAGTAGGTGTGGCAACCGCTTTTGCGATTAACCCTATGGCAGGTGCTGCTGTTTTTGCAGCGGCGAAAGTGTTAGGCCCGTTATGGAGCAAGATCTCAGTCATTCGCTATCGACTAACCGGCAGTCTGGAACAACCTAAAATTGATGAAGTCTTACGTCAGCTTAAGGAGAATAAAGGGTCATGAGGAATGTCAATGTTGCACTCTTACAATTATGCAGTGGTACAAACATCAAACATAATTTAGCGCAGATTGAACAGCAGATTAAGCAATTGCCTAAAACTGTAAAGCTGGTTCTGACCCCGGAGAATGCCTTGCTGTTTGCAGATGCTGATGCTTATCGCGAACATGCAGAAGAACAGGGAACAGGCCCCTTACAGCAGGCTGTGCGTGAACTTGCACAGCATTATGGTATCTGGTTACTGATTGGTTCAATGCCGATGATCAGTCGGGAAGATCCGAGCCGTATTACCAGCAGTAGCTTATTATTTGATGATCAGGGTGAAATCCGCGCCCGCTATGACAAGATCCACATGTTTGATGTCAATATCAAGGATGAACACGGTTCTTATAATGAATCTTCCATTTATCAGCGTGGTGAACACATTACGGTTGTTGATACACCTGTCGGCCGTCTGGGAATGGCTATCTGTTATGATCTGCGTTTTCCCGGCCTGTTTCAGGCACTGCGGGAACAGGGCGCTGAACTGATTTCTGTACCAGCCGCTTTCACCAGACTGACAGGTAAAGCGCACTGGGAACCACTTTTGCGTGCCCGCGCAATTGAGAATCAATGTATTATACTGGCTCCTGCACAGGTCGGTGTGCACGGCACCCGCAGAACGTGGGGGCATTCAATGGCAGTGAGTGGCTGGGGGGAAATTATTAAGAAAAATCCTCTGAGTGTCTGTGCACTCCAGCTCAATATCCGGCGAGACAGCCTGACTCACATGCGTGAACAAATCAGAGTGGTGAAACATAATCGCTTCCGTCCGCAACTGACTTCTTTGATAAAAAAGAATACAAATTTAGATAAAGAGTAAACACTATGAGTTTAACTTATGTCAGTGAACATTTACTGACTGACAATGGCCTGAATCATAACGACTTGTTTTCTGTATTAGGGCAGTTGGCAGAACGCCGCCTTGATTATGCTGATCTCTATTTCCAGTCCAGCTACCACGAAACGTGGGTATTGGAAGATCGCATCATCAAAGATGGATCCTATAATATTGATCAGGGAGTAGGTGTTCGGGCTGTTAGTGGCGAGAAAACCGGTTTTGCCTATGCTGATCAGATCACTCTGAATGCCTTGCAGCAAAGTGCACAGGCAGCGCGCAGCATTGTGAGAGAAATAGGAAACGGCACTGCCCATACACTGGGAGCAGTGACACATAACGTTTTGTATCCGGCAGTTGATCCGCTGCAAAGCATGAGCCGGGAAGAGAAAATCGCTCTGCTGCACCATGTTGATAAAATTGCCCGTGCGGAAGACCAAAGAGTACAGGAAGTTAATGCCAGCCTGAGTGGTGTTTATGAGCAGGTACTGGTTGCTGCGACGGATGGCACTCTGGCCGCTGATATCCGCCCGCTGGTACGTCTTTCTGTCAGTGTACTGGTCGAAGAAGACGGCAAACGCGAGCGTGGCTCCAGTGGTGGCGGTGCCCGCTATGGTTATGAATATTTCCTGCAAGATACAGACGGGCAGACGCTGGCAGAACAATTTGCCCGTGAAGCTGTTCGTATGGCATTAGTGAATCTTTCAGCAGTTGCTGCTCCGGCGGGAGCGATGCCGGTTGTACTGGGCGCAGGCTGGCCGGGAGTTTTACTGCATGAAGCCGTTGGTCATGGTCTGGAAGGGGATTTTAACCGCCGTGGCACCTCTGTTTTCTCTGGCCAGATTGGGCAGAAGGTTGCTTCTGAGCTATGTACTGTGGTTGATGATGGCACGATTAAAGGCCGTCGGGGTTCATTATCTATCGATGATGAAGGGGTTCCGGGACAATACAATGTTTTGATTGAGAACGGTATTTTAAAAGGTTACATGCAGGACAAACTCAATGCGCGTTTGATGGGGGTTGCTCCGACAGGGAACGGTCGTCGTGAATCTTATGCCCATTTGCCTATGCCACGTATGACTAACACCTACATGCTGGCGGGTAACTCTACACCAGAAGAAATTATTGCCAGTGTTGATCGTGGTCTGTATGCACCGAATTTTGGCGGTGGTCAGGTGGATATCACGTCAGGTAAGTTTGTCTTCTCGACATCAGAAGCGTATTTGATTGAAAACGGTAGGATCACCAAACCAGTAAAAGGAGCAACTCTGATTGGCTCAGGCATTGAGGCAATGCAGCAGATTTCCATGGTTGGTAATGATTTAGCCCTTGATAAAGGTGTTGGTGTATGTGGTAAAGAAGGTCAAAGTGTTCCCGTGGGAGTTGGGCAGCCTACATTGAAACTGGATAACCTGACCGTAGGCGGAACAGCTTGACACTTTTTGGAGCCGCTTAATCTACACAATGGATTTCAAGATGCTTCGCGGCGGCAAGGGAGAGACAAATTCGTCGGGAACGAATTTGCCCAGCCAAAGGCTGGCCTCCGGTGAGAGGCAGGAGCCTCTCAGTAATCCCCGGGAGCATAGATAACCGTATGTTGATAAAAACGGTGACCGGGGTGAGCTAGCGCAGCCAACAAAGAGGCAACTTGAAAGACGAAGTGTAAAGAGGTCATTATGAAAAAGAGCGTACTGGCAGGTGTCCTGCTGCTTCTGGCTGTTATCTCTATTGTCTTTTTTAAAGACATGGGATTACCTGGTAGCGGGAAAACACCGAAAAATACGGTGATAGCGGAAGAGACAACCAGTCTGCACATTGATGTTCTGACTGAACAGCATCGGGTTGCGAGCTATCTGAAACAGCATCACAAATTGCCTGATTATTACATTACGAAGAAACAAGCCCGTCGTTTGGGCTGGGAACCCCGTAAAGGTAATTTATGTGAAGCCGTACCGGGAAAAGCAATTGGTGGGGACAGGTTCAGCAACCGAGAGCATAAACTGCCAGATGAGGCCGGGCGCCAGTGGTTTGAAGCAGATGTGAATTATAACTGTGGGCGTCGGGGTAATGACCGGTTACTCTATTCTAACGATGGGCTAATCTATCTGACGCTTGATCATTATAACCATTTCACAAGACTGGAATGATAATATGAAAAAAGTGGAATTCGATTTTGACCATATCCCTGATTTAACAACTTTTTATAATCAGTTCAGGGAGCGTTTCGATCTTAGCGATCATTTTGGTGCTAATTTGGATGCGCTCTGGGATGTGGTAACAAGTGAAATTGAGTTGCCTGTTGATATTACCTTTATCCATCTGGATGTGCAGAAAAAACCACATTTTGCAGCGCTGGTGCTTTTATTTGAGGAAGCCGAAGAAGAGCTGGAAGGGGAACTAAAGTTTGATGTGATGAATTAACTTTTCCCTTCTTATACACTTCGTCTTTCAAGTTGCCTCTTTGTTGGCTGCGCTCGTTCATCCCAGTCACATAGTTATCTATGCTCCTGGGGATGAACTCCCTTGCCGCCGCGACGCATCTTGAAATCCATTGTGTATATTACACCGCTACATTGGCTGAAATGTGGCGGTGTTTCTATATAGAACCAGCGGTTATTTATTCACAACGTGACTTTCATCGCCAGAAAAATAACGCTCAACATTCTTAAATGCGCTGTCAAAATAGATGTCGTAGCAGCTTTTTGTGACATAACCTATGTGCGGGCTGCACAGGACGTTATCTCGTTTTAATAAAGTGTGGCTGGCATCCCAAATTGGTTCAACATCAAAAACATCCAATGCAGCAAAGCCCGGCGTACCCAGATCAAGCGCTTTCTCTAGAGCGCCTGCTTCTATAAGCGCTGATCTTGCTGTATTGACTAATACCGCACTGTTTTTCATATGAGTAAGATCAGTCAATGTGACATTACCTGTCGTCTCTTTAACCAGACGCTGATGCAGGGTAATAACATCCGATGTTTTAAAGAAATCTTCACGTGACTGAGGAACAATCAGGCCATCCTGACGGGCTTTTTCCTGTGAGCGTTCTGAACCCCACACCTGAACCTTCATATCAAATGCCCGTGCATATCTGGCAACCCGTTGACCAATATTTCCATACCCGAGAATACCAAGGGTTTTTTCAGCCACGGTATCCCCCAGTTCAGTTTGCCATTGACCTTTTCTCATCGACTCCACTAAAGCGACGAATTTGCGGATGGAACTTTGAATTAACAACCAGGTTAACTCCGCTGCGGCAACAGGAGAACCGGCTCCTTCTACGACAGCAATTCCCCTCTGTTTACATAAATCCAGATCGATATTGTAAGCCACCTTTCCTGTCTGGCTGATCAGTTTTAAGTTGGGAGTTTTAGATAAGAACTTCTCATCAATAATTGTTCTTTCACGGATCAATATCAGTGCGTCAGCCTTAGAGAGTAACTCACTGGCTTTCGGGTCGCGATCAATTGCACCGAGGCTGACGACGTCAAAATCACGGTTTTGATATAAAGCCTGAATCTGTTTTGTTGCAGATTGATAATCATCTGGAATAACAACGAGAGGCATGTGAAATATCCTTTATGCGAGTTCAGATAATGAAAAGCAATTAAGGTTATCTCATTTTTGTTACATTTTCGTAATATTTAACCGGAAGTGTTAAATTAAGCAATTTTAATATGATGGTGGGACAAGAGAAAAGAAAGTTACCGCCATTTCTTTAAGAAATGGCGATCAGAGTATCATACTGTTCCAGATAATTCTTTCAGGTACTGAAAAATCTGTCGATAGGATTTTGGTGGTTTGTTCGCTGCTTTCTCTTTTTTGGCATTACGCACCAGCGTCCGTAGTTGCTGGCGATCTGTATGCGGATAGAGTGTCACAACTTCTTCAAGCGCGTTGTCACTTTCCAGTAATTTATCCCGCAGTTCTTCCAATTTGTGCAGGATCACAACCTGCTGGTTATGCCGGTTTTTCAGTTTATCCAATGCGATAGTAATTGGCTCTGGATCGCGGGCACGCAATAGCTTGCCTATCAATTGTAACTGGCGACGGCGACCTTCACGTTTGATTCTCTGTGCCAGCTCAATAGCGGCCAGCAAATCTTCATCCAACGGGATGCGCTCCAGTTCGCTTTTGCTCAGTTCAACCAGTTCTGCTCCCAGCTTTTTAAGCTCTTCCGCATCCCGCTTGATTTCACTTTTACTGACCCAGATTATCTCTTCTTCTTCCTCTTCAGCAGGATAATTGTCGAGCCAATCTTCAGGCTGCTTTGCCATAATTGTTTTCCTTCTAAAAAGGCCGGATAAGGTGCACTTTGGAACATGACCAATTTCCCGGTGGGTGTTAACATCTTCTAATATTGTCTATTGTAACTGGGAAAATTGCCTGATTACCACTCGGCATTAATACTGAAAGCCGGAATATAGCACTTTTCCTGATAAATTCCCTTTTAATTTAAATGGTTATGGTTAATTAATGATAGTTACCAATCAACAAATTGCGGAGCAGCGTAAGCAACTGGAAGAGGCTGTTTCCCACGCTCTGGAATTAGCGAAAGCAGGTTGCGATGCTGCGGAAGTCGCGGTCAATAAAACAACGGGGATCAGCGTCAGTACCCGTTTCAGTGAAGTCGAGAATGTAGAATTTAACAGTGATGGCGCATTAGGCATCACTGTTTATAATCAGCAGCGCAAAGGCAGCGCATCATCTACCGATTTGAGTCCGGAGGCTATTGCTCGTACTGTTCAGGCGGCTATTGATATTGCCCGTTATACTTCGCCTGATCCTTGTGCTGGCCCGGCAGACAAAGAGTTATTAGCGTTTGAAGCGCCTGATCTTGATTTGTTCCACACTGCTGATTTGGATGCTGATAAGGCGATTGAGCTGGCAGCCCGTGCAGAACAGGCGGCACTACAGGCCGATCAGCGTATTACTAATACCGAAGGTGGCAGCTTTAATGCTCACTATGGCATCCGCGTCTTTGGTAATAGTCATGGTATGTTGCAGAGTTACTGCTCAAGCCGCTATTCCACATCAAGCTGTGTGATTGCAGAGCAAGACGGCAATATGGAACGCGATTATGCCTATACCGTAAACCGCCGTTTTGATGAATTGCAGTCACCAGAGTGGGTTGGTCAGGAGAGTGCTCAACGTACATTGTCTCGTTTAGGGGCACGTAAGCTTTCGACGATGAAAGCCCCGGTGATCTTTTCCGCAGAAGTAGCGACCGGGCTGTTTGGTCATTTGGTCGGAGCGATTAGTGGCAGCAGCATCTATCGTAAATCCTCCTTTTTGTTGGACAGTCTGGGTAAACAAATCCTGCCTTCGTGGCTGACAATTGAGGAGCAGCCTCATTTATTGAGAGCTCTGGCTTCAACACCTTTTGACAGTGAAGGCGTACGTACACTGCCTCGTGAAATTATTAAAGACGGTGTACTACAGTCATGGCTGATGACGTCATACTCTGCCCGTAAACTGGGTCTGACAAGTACTGGTCATGCCGGTGGAATTCATAACTGGCGTATCGAAGGTCAGGGGCTGGGTTTTGATGGACTGTTGCGGGAAATGGGCACTGGTCTGGTAGTGACGGAACTGATGGGACAGGGTGTCAGCGCAATAACAGGAGATTACTCTCGTGGCGCTGCCGGTTTTTGGGTCGAAAATGGCGAAATTCAGTATCCCGTCAGTGAGATAACCATTGCAGGCAATCTGAAAGATATGTGGGCAAATATGGTAACAATCGGGAATGATATCGAAACACGCAGTAATATTCAGTGTGGTTCGGTTCTGTTGCCGGAAATGAGTATCGCCGGTCAATAAGGGATACTCAATCAACAACAGCCAGTCTGGTCTACTGGGCTGGCTGTGAGTTAACGGTGGTATTCACCCGCTGCTTCTGGTTGATAAAGTATCTCTAATACTTTTATCCGTGTTTTTTCACCATTCGGCAATTCCCACGTGATCTCGTCATTGACCCGCAGCCCTAAAAGCGCAGCACCTAAAGGTGCCATGACGGATAGCTGTTTTGTGCTGTCCTGTAGTGATGCCGGATAAACGAGCGTACGGATCCGCTCTTCATTATTGCTAAAATCAATGAATTTAATTTCACTGTTCATCGTAACAATATCTGCTGGGATTTCTGCTGGCGGTAAGATTTCCGCTCTGTCCAGTTCATCGTTCAGTGCATCTGCGATGCTGGTATTGGCAAATGCGGCTTGTTCCAACAGAGAATCTAAACGTTCTGCATCTAATTCATTAATAATGATATTTGGTTTTTTCATACCACGCTCCAAATTAGGCTCAATACAAAATAACACCCCGCAACGCAAGGAGGGGGGTGTTATTTTCAATGTGATTAAAGTGATATTAGGCTGTTCTGTCATGAAAATAAAGAGATCATGATCACGAACTGTTTGGTGCTGCTAATGAAACAAGGTTCAGCCAGATATTATGACAGGTTATAAATTATAGGCCTGTGACGGTGATCTTCGGGTTGGTTTCACCAAAGATTGAAGTCAGTTCAACAATGTGCATGCCGCTCCATTTTTGAATGTCAGCCTGAGTAATTTCTTCGTTACCTTGTTTACCCAAAATCACAACTTCATCGCCACTCTTAACTTCAGGCAGATCAGTCACATCAATCATCACGGTGTTCATGGAAACGCGGCCGACAACCGGAGCACGATGCCCGTTAATCAGAACATAGGCTTTGTTTGACAGAGCCGTGCTGAAACCATCAGAGAAACCGACTGGCAGGTTAGCAAGGATAGAATCACGCTTCAGGATGTGAGTGTTGTCGTAGCTGACACCATTGCCTTTAGGATATGGCTTAACAGATGCAACGCGGGTTTTTACCTGAATCAGAGGTTTGAACTCCGGATGGCTGTCTTGCAAGATGCCGTACAATGCGCTGCCAACGCGAGCCATATCAAACTGGGCTTCAGGTAAGCTCAGTGATGCAAAAGAGCTGGATGCGTGCAGAGTGATTTCGTCTCTTTTCAGGTTTGCTTCTTTAATCAACCAGGCAGTTTGTTCGTTGAAATTTTTGATACTTTCGCGGATCACATTCAGGTCAGTGAGAGCATGGTGGCTCATGATGCCAACCAATTTCAGGTTAGGCAGCTTAGCAATTTGCAGTGCTTCCTGTTTGCCCTGTTCGGTTTTCATTTCCAGTCCATTACGGCTCATCAAACCGGTGTTCAGCGCTAAGTGAACACGGATCTCTTTACCATGTTTTTTAGCTACGGCATCGATAGCTTTAGCGCTTTCCAGATCGCCAACCATCTCTTCCATGTCATAGCTCAGCGTGCTTTCAATTTCATCCGCCATTGCTGCACGGACGCGTACCAGTTGACCGGTAAAACCACTATCACGCACGATACGGGCTTCTTCATTACTGGTGATCCCAACACAAGGTACTCCGGTTTTAATGATTGACGGCATCAGCAGACCGAGACCATAACCATAAGCATCACCTTTCAGAATGGCACATATTTTGGTGTCTTTGTTCAGGGTTTCTTTCAGTGTTTGGATATTGTTTTCGAAAATGGTGGTGTTGATTTCTACCCAGGCATTGTTGTTAACAGCAACACGTTCTGCCTGCGTATTATCTAAAGAAAGCACAGGTGCCGCCTGAGCTGCGCCCTGACATAAAGTCAATCCAAGAAAGATAGCTAATGTAGTCTTATTAAAACGCATGAAGTAAACCTCCAGTTTATGAACTGTACGTATAATTCTTTATGTATAAAATCCCGTTAATGATAAGTTTTTTCCAAACTGATTTCATAGGGTTAAATTATTGATGGATAACATTTATTGTTACCTAATGACTATTTGTAAATAGTCGGAATGTTCAGCTTATTTAATTAACAAAACTTCTCAATATAACTTTGTTCATAAATTTATAATTAGAATATATGAAGGTTATTTTATCTTTTGTTGGTTTTAAATATGGCTTTTGTTTCTGTTATTACAGACTAGAAAGCAGTATTAAGAGAAAAATAAAGAGAGTCAGGTGTTATGAACTGAATGAGAAAGGAAGGAGAAAATAGAGAAAAGTGTGATAGAGGGTCTGTGCTACAAACAGGCAAAATCGTGTAAGTTTATTCTTCGTCAAAGCCGGAATTGAATAACGCCACAATCGCTGACAAGGCCTGTTGTTCATCAATTCCCGTTGCTTCAACTTCAATGTAGCTACCTTGTTCAGAATCGAGCATCAACATGGCTATGACGCTGTGAGCTTCGGCCTGAACATTGTTGCTGTTGCGCAGGATGACCTGAGACTGAAACTGCTGCACGAGATCGTGCAGCTTCATGGCAGGCCGCGCATGCATACCGAGTCGGTTTTTAATCTCAAGTCTCTGTTTGACTGTCATGGCCTGCTCTATATAAGGTTACTTACGTTTTTCCAGTGTACGATGGCGTGACTGAACGTTCTTACCACGGGAACGGAAGTAATCAGCTAATTGTTCTGCTACGTAAACTGAACGATGTTTACCACCGGTACAGCCAATGGCAACTGTCAGGTAGCTGCGATTATTGGTTTCCAGCATGGGTAACCATAGCTCAAGGTAACTGCGGGTCTGGTAAATAAAGTTATGTACTTCGGTATGACGATCCAAAAATGCAGCAACCGGACGATCCAACCCAGTCATAGGGCGAAGTTTTGGGTCCCAGTGTGGGTTTGGCAGGAAACGTACATCGAAAACATAATCTGCATCAATCGGAATACCGTGTTTGAAGCCAAAAGATTCAAACACCATTGTCAGTTCACGTTCACGCTTGCCCAATAAACGCGTCCTGAGCATTTCAGCCAGCTCATGAACTGACATTTCAGAGGTATCAATGATCAGATCTGCCCGGGAACGCAGAGGTTCCAGCAAATCACTCTCTTTGTCGATGGCACTTTCCAGTGACAGGTTTTTGCTTGAGAGTGGATGCAGGCGACGGGTATCACTGTAGCGACGGATCAGAGTGTTACGATCTGCGTCAAGAAACAGAAGCTGTGGTGAAAAGCTGTCCGGTAATTTTGTCAGTGCTTCTTCGAAAATTTCTGGGGATTCCGGCATATTGCGTACATCAATACTGACTGCCGCTGAAATATCACGTTCAGCCAGTGTATTAGCCAGCTCTGGAAGTAGTACTACCGGCAGGTTATCCACACAGTAGAACCCCATATCTTCCAGCGCACGCAGGGCTACGGACTTACCAGAACCAGAACGACCGCTGACTATCATCAGCACCATGAAATGACTCCCCTTTATTTTGCGGTTCATGAGAACCGCCGTCGTTTATACCTTCTGGGTATATTGCTTTTCAACAATCAATTGTAACCGTAATTGTAATTGTTATTTATTCAGTAATAATTTTGTATAACTCTTCATCACTTTGTGCCGAACGCAGGCGACGACAGAAATTTTTATCTGAAAGACGCTTTGCGATCAAGGACAGTGAATGTAAATGTACCTGACACTGATTAGATGGAACCAATAAAGCAAACAGCAAGTCAACAGGCTGATTATCAATAGCATCAAACGTAATCGGTTGTTCCAGATGTAAGAATACACCAACAGCATTATCTGAACTCTCGGTCTCCAGTTTGCCGTGAGGAATGGCAATCCCGTTGCCAATACCGGTTGTTCCCACCTTCTCACGGGAAAGGATGGCTTCAAATACGGCACTCTCTGGTAAATTCAGCTGCTTTGATGCCAGCTCGCTGATAATCTCTAAGGCGCGCTTCTTACTCGAACAGGGTATGTTATTACGCGTACATTCGGATGAAAGCACTGAGCTTAGTGGTAAATCTGTTTCGTTGTTCATTTCTTTATTCGCTTAGGGCTTTAATACCGGATGCCTGAGTTCAGACATCCGGTACTGAGGCACTGTTATTACCATTAAGCCTTCAGGTGCATATGGCAGCCTGAAGGCCGTTAGTTGGTTACAAATAGAACAGTGAGAATCTTATGACAGCCCTGTTGTCTGAAAGCTATTAATGTTGTCTCAATTTACTTTTGTGTTTGGTCAATTGACGAGTCAGTTTATCAACAAGTGCATCAATTGCCGCATACATGTCTTCATGCTCTGAACTCGCATGCAACTCACCTCCATTGACATGCACCGTGGCTTCAGCGATTTTCTGCACTTTTTCCACCCGGAGGATGACCTGAATAAGGTTAATCTTATCGAAATATTGATCCAGTTTGCCGCATTTCGTATTCACAATGTTGCGTAGTGCATCAGTGATTTCAATATTGTGACCTGTGATATTGAGTTGCATAGTGTTTTCCTTCTCTCTCCGTTGTCTTTCAGGCTGTCTCTTTGTTGGTGGTTAGCCGCCTCAATACAACCTGAAATTCATAGGGTCTGTGTTATTCAAACCAACTTTTTACGCTGATTTGAAGGCGGGATGGATAACGACTCTCTATATTTTGCGACAGTTCGACGAGCTACCTGAATACCCTGTTCGGCAAGTAGGCTGGTCAGCTTACTGTCACTCAGTGGTTTGGCCGGGTTTTCTGCCGTGACCAATTTTTTCACCAGTGCCCGTATTGCTGTAGAAGAAGCTTCGCCTCCGCTGTCAGTATTCACGTGACTGGAGAAAAAATATTTCAATTCAAAAATTCCCCGTGGACTATGCAAATATTTCTGGGTTGTCACACGGGAAATGGTGGATTCATGCATATCAACCTGATAGGCAATATCTGCCAGTACCAGTGGTTTCATGTATTCTGCGCCATGCTCAAAGAAATCCTGCTGCCATTCCACAATGCAGTTACTGACCTTTAATAACGTCTCATTGCGGCTCTCAAGACTTTTTATCAGCCACTTAGCTTCCTGTAGGTTATTGCGGATAAACAGGCTGTCACTCTCATTCTGAGATTGCTGCCCCAGTGCAGCATAGTGCTGATTAATGCACAAGCGGGGAATGCTATCTGTATTCAGCCTGACCTGCCAGCGTTCATTTTCTTTCTGGACGAGTACATCGGGGATCACGTATTCAGATTCACTGGTATTAACCATTAACCCGGGCCGTGGCTCCAGTGACTGTATGATAGCAATAGCTTCTTTCAGAGCACTCTCTTTTAATTTGCTCTGGCGCAATAAATTTCGGAAATCCCGGTTGCCCAGCAGTTCAAGATACTTGCTGGTAACCAGTCTGGCTTCTTTCAGGTAGGGAGTTTCTATCGGCAACAGTGAAAGTTGGATGAGCAGGCATTCACGTAAGTCACGTGCTGCGACTCCGATGGGATCAAAATGTTGTACCCGTTTGAGTACGGCCTCGATTTCTTCCGGTGTCAGTTCATCATTGCCGATGCTGATAAGGATATCCTCGACAGAGGCGGTCAGGTAGCCTGTCTCGTCAATAGCATCAATGATTGATGTGGCTATGGCTGAATCTGTTTCAGTAAAGGGCGTCAGCTCAGCCTGCCATGTCAGATAGTCCTGTAGTGTCTGGGTGGTTTCTCCCTGATAGACGGGGAAATCATCCGCACTGTAGTCACTTCGCGTTCCTGAAGATGTACCGGCGCTGTAAATTTCATCCCAGCTGGTATCGAGGGGTAATTCTTCAGGCATATTCTTTTGTTCAAGAGCTTCGAGGGTATCCATAACCGTTGTTTCGGTATCTGAATAATCCTGAGTATCAATTTCCTGAAGTGTGTCTTCCTGTTCAAGCAGGGGATTCGTTTCCAAAGCCAGCTGAATCTCCTGCTGAAGTTCGAGCGTAGAAAGTTGCAACAAACGGATTGCCTGCTGAAGTTGTGGCGTCATCGTCAATTGTTGACTGAGTTTGAGTTGCAAACTTTGCTTCATAACGTTTTCACTTCCTCCTGAACTGATCCTTTAGTACTCCTGAATGGATTCCCCTCGAACTGATACACTTCGTCTTTCAAGTCGCCTCTTTGTTGGCTGCGCTCGCTCATCCCGGTCACATAGTTATCTATGCTCCCGGGAATTACTGAGAGGCTCCTGCCTCTCACCGGAGGCCAGCCTTTGGCTGGGCAAATTCGTTCCCGACGAATTTGTCATTCCCTTGCCGCCGCGACGCATCTTGAAATTCATTGTGTAGTTTCCCTGAACGCTGACTGACAATGAGCCTTAAAGACGGAAGCCTTCACCCAGATAAACGCGCTTAACCTGTTCATTGTTGAGGATGTCTTCTGGTGTACCGTGAGCAATCAGATGCCCCTGGCTGACAATATAAGCGCGCTCACAAACATCCAGCGTTTCACGGACATTATGGTCAGTAATCAGGACGCCCAGACCATAATCCCGCAGATGTTGAATGATCTTTTTAATATCAAGGACGGAGATTGGGTCAACACCCGCAAAAGGCTCATCCAACAGAATAAATTTAGGGTTTGCTGCCAGTGCGCGGGCGATTTCCACACGGCGGCGCTCACCACCGGACAATGACTGACCAAGACTGTTACGCAAATGGGAGATATGAAACTCTTCCATCAGCTCTTCAGCGCGCTCTTTACGCTGTTGCTGATTGATATCTTTGCGGATTTCAAGGACAGCCATTAAGTTATCGTATACGCTCAGCCGACGGAAGATGGAGGCTTCCTGAGGTAAGTAGCCGATGCCCCGGCGGGCACGTTCATGCAGAGGCAGCAGGCTGATATCTTCATGATCAATGGTGATAGTACCCGCATCGCGGGGCACGATACCAACGACCATATAGAAAGTTGTGGTTTTACCTGCACCATTTGGCCCTAGCAGGCCCACAATTTCACCTGATTTCACTTTCAGGCTGACATCCTCAACAACCCTACGTCCTTTGTAAGACTTTGCCAGATTGTCTGCGTTTAATATTGCCATACGTCGTTATTTACTCTTTTTATGAACTTCAGTGCTGTTAGTACCGGTATTGTTAGCACCCGGGCCTTTTTCCTGTAACTGGGAAGGCAACAGGACGGTGGTAACATGCTTACCTTTATCACTAAAGGCTTCCATTTGCTGTGTTGGCACTAAATAGGTAATTTTATCGCCTTTGATATTGCTGTCGAGCTGTTCAAGGTAAGCATTACCCGTCAGTGTGATCAGCTCATTATTCATCTCATAGCGCATCTTCGAAGCATGGCCTTTGATAGGTTTACCATCATCCTGCAATTGATAAAATGTTGCCGGGTTACCATAAGCTTCAATAACCGTTTTTTTGGAATCCCCGTCAGGGCGGGTGACAACCACCTTATCTGCATGGATATCAATCGAACCCTGCTTTACAATAACATTATCCGTAAATGTGGCAATGTTCCCCGTCAAATCCAGTGATTGTCTGGCTGAATCAATGGTAATGGGCTTTTGGGTATCATCTTTCAGTGCCAGTGCAGGCAAACTGACTGCAACCAGTGTACTGGCAATAAAAGTATTACGGATTAGGTTCTTCATGTGGAATCTCATATTGAGTGGTCACCTTTTCAATCAGTTCAGCAGTTTTATCTCGTAGGTTGCCGCGCATTTTCATCCCAACAGATCTCAGACCGACACCTTCTAATGTAATTTTATCGTCGGATGCCACATCCTGCGTCACAAGATTGACGGTCGCGTTTTCTGTTGTAATACGTTTCAGTTGTGATGCGTCATTCAGGCTATCTACCTGAACATCCCCATATAAGTAGAGCATATTATCATGGGTAAGTTTTGCTTTATTGGCACGTACTGTCCATGTTGCCGGTGGCGGTGTGGATTTACTGTTAGCATCAAACGTTGTTAATACTGGCTTGGTAAACCAAGTCAGCTTTGTTTCTGTATAATTCTTAACATCATCGGCCTCGAGTTTGTAAACCAGTTTGCCTTCTGGATCATAAACAAATGTAGTGGCTTCTTTTGTTTGATAAGTCGGGTAACCCTCATCCAAAACGGGTGAGGAGGCGTCTTCATTTGAATTGGATAAATTCCAGCCAATCAATGCAAGCACAATTAAAGTCAGTATTGCGATCAGCCAGGATTGAGTTCTGCTCATTCTTTTTTTCAGTTCATGTGTTATATGGATAAACCTTTGGCATCTTCCAGCTTGTTCTGAGCAAAAAGCACCAAATCACAAAGTTCTCTGACTGCACCGCGACCACCGGCAATCCGAGTGACATAATCTGCTTTGGGCAGCAGTAGCGGGTGGGCATCTGCTACGGCAACAGATAAGCCGACTTTTGCCATTACAGGCCAATCGATAAGGTCATCGCCGATATAGGCAACCTGTTCAGGCTGTAGCGCTAGTTTATCCAACAGTTCCTGATACGCCAAAACCTTATCGTTCTGACCTTGGTAAAGATGTGTAATACCAAGCGTTTTTGCACGATCTTCCAGCAATTTGGCCTGACGACCGGTAATAATGGCAACTTCAAGGCCAGAAGTGATTAAACAACGGATGCCGTAACCATCACGCACATTAAAGGCTTTCAGTTCTTCACCCTGATTGCCCATATATATCAGGCCATCTGACATCACACCATCAACATCACAGATTAACAGACGAATTTTACGGGCTTTTTCAATAATGTTTACATTAACTGGGCCATAACAGGTATCCAGATAGGTATTTTGATTCATTCAGGAATTTCTCTATTCATAATTTGCAACAGGCCTCGGTTGCAGGCCTGTTTAATACATCTTTGCTGATACTGTTTATCAGTATTGCTTACTGGCACATCCCTGTTAGCCTCACCATCCTATAAAATTTGTATGCCGGCTTTTTATACAACTCCAGCCTGTAATAGATCGTGCATATGTAATACTCCGAGCAGTGTGTCACCTTCAGTGACCAGCAGGGAAGTGATATGGCGTGATTGCATCAGATTCAGGGCATCAACTGCCAGAGTATTCGGTTTGATACGGATCCCACCGGTGGTCATGACGTCAGAAATTTTGGCATTATTTAAATCAATCCCCATATCAAACACGCGGCGTAGATCCCCGTCAGTGAAAATACCGTCGATCTGCATATCATCACCACAGATAACCGTCATGCCCAGTTTTTTTCGGGTAATTTCTATCAGGCCTTCACGAAGGGTGGCTGTGCGGGGAACGCGCGGAATATCATCGCCTGTGGTCATTAATTCGCTGGTCAGCAACAACAGTTTACGCCCAAGTGCCCCACCGGGGTGAGAAAGAGCAAAATCTTCGGTGGTAAAGCCACGGGCTTCCAGCAGGGCAAGCGCCAGTGCATCTCCCATAACAAGCGTTGCTGTTGTGCTGGTGGTGGGAGCTAACCCAAGAGGACAGGCTTCCTGTGGCGTTTTAATGCACAGATGAACATCCGCGGCTTTGCCCATGTTGCTGTTACAATTATTTGTCATACAAATGAGAGCAACTTTCTGCCGCTTAAGTACCGGAATAAGTGCGAGGATTTCATTCGATTCGCCGGAATTGGAGATAGCCAGTACGATATCTTTTGGCGTTACCATGCCAAGATCACCATGACTGGCTTCGCCGGGGTGGACAAAGAATGAAGGCGTTCCGGTACTGGCAAATGTGGCTGCGATTTTCCGCCCGATATGGCCGGATTTCCCCATCCCCATCACAATGACTTTACCTTCACATCCAAACATAAGCTCGCAGGCTTTGCTGAAATCGTCATTGATGTATTGCTCTAATTCCGCCAATCCTTCGAGTTCGATATGTAATACTCTTTTACCTGCTTGCTGAAAATCGA
Organism: Xenorhabdus sp. PB61.4; assembly: GCF_963894935.1. Classification (NCBI taxonomy): domain Bacteria; kingdom Pseudomonadati; phylum Pseudomonadota; class Gammaproteobacteria; order Enterobacterales; family Morganellaceae; genus Xenorhabdus; species Xenorhabdus sp. PB61.4. The sequence goes on along the minus strand of NZ_CAWQJR010000173.1, from coordinate 42,550 downwards.
TCTTAGGCATTTCTACTCCCACTTATTCCCATTACAACCGGTAATTACTCAGAACATTGATCACCAGACATTGATCATCAAATCGTGATTATCAAACATCAGCCACCATACATTAGTCACCGGATATTAATCACTATGCATCACAAAAAGTGCAACAAAATAGGCGATAAAGCAGCTAAGTAATAGCGCACCACTCAGCCGGTTAAACCGATGTTTTCTTCTCACACAGAATATCGTGAATAGTACACTCGCCGCCATCATGATCCAAAAATCCCGGGAAAAGGCATAGGATGAAATAACGCTGGGTGAAAATAGGCCGGAAACACCTAATACCAGAGTCATGTTGAAAACATTAGAACCAATAATATTTCCCATTGCCATATCATTTTCACCTTTAATGGCTGCGGCAATAGAGGTGGCGAGTTCTGGCAGGCTTGTTCCCACTGCCAGAATGGTTAACCCAATCACCAGATCGCTGATACCGTAAATCCGTGCAATGACGGTGGCATTATCAATGACCATTCGGGTAGATATCGGCAGGAGAAGCAAGCCCAATACAACCCAAAGCAGCGCGATACCGTTATTACCTTCGTCGGGTAATTCTGCATCTCTCTCCTGTGTATAGCTGTCGACATCATCAGACTGGGTACTGACTGTCATTTTTATCATTATTGATATAAAAAACAGGGCAGTCAGTAATAAAAAAATCCCATCCAGACGGCTCAGGTAGTTATCAGACAGCAGATAACCCACAAAGGCCATAACCAGCAACATTAGTGGTAATTCCCGCCGCAGGATTTCTGATTGCACTGTTATCGGGCGAATCAGTGCCACCGCGCCGGTAATCAGTAACAGATTGGTAATATTGGAGCCGAGTGCATTACCCACTGCCATGTTGGGTAACCCGTTCAGACTCGCGGTTACAGAAACCATCAGCTCAGGCAAAGAAGTGCCGATGCCCATAATCACCAGACCAATAACAAAAGGGGGGACTTTTAATGTTCGGGCAAATACCGCCGCACCATATACTAATCTATCAGAACCATACACCAGTAAAATCAACCCGGTAATGAGCAGTAAAATAGTCAGAAACATGTTGTGTTCCTTAGAGAAAATTCATGTGAGCACAATGCCAGTGTTGGTTGATTTCTGGATAAAAATATTTATTTAGCCAGATTTATATATTCTGAAGGCCGAAAGTTAAAAAGTAAAATTTGCTATCACTTTGCTAACGCAAATTGGAAAATTTTTTTGTAGTATGCATTACTAATTATTTAGAAACAGTAAGAAATTCGTTTATTAACGATTAAGGGCTATCAATAATGAGTCAACTAACAGCAAATCTTATTGAGATCTGCGGCATGTCTTTTACCCGTGGTCAACGCCCGATCTTTTCCGATATCAACCTGACTGTTCCAAAAGGGAAAATAACAGCCATTATGGGGCCTTCCGGTATTGGAAAAACGACTCTGCTGCGTCTGATGGGCGGGCAAATCCGCCCTGAGCGCGGTGAGATTTGGTTTGATGGCGATAATATCCCGGCATTGTCCCGCCAGCGCCTTTATGAAGTTCGTAAGAAGATGAGTATGTTATTCCAATCGGGCGCATTATTTACGGATTTGAATGTGTTCGACAATGTTGCTTTTCCCTTACGTGAGCATACTAAACTCCCCGAAGAATTAATTTACACTACAGTGATGATGAAGCTGGAAGCGGTAGGATTACGTGGTGCTGCAAAACTGATGCCATCTGAGCTATCGGGAGGGATGGCAAGGCGGGCAGCACTGGCGCGGGCGATTGCACTTGATCCTGATTTGATTATGTTTGATGAGCCATTTGTCGGTCAGGATCCCATCACTATGGGGGTATTGGTTAAGTTGATCGATGAACTTAACCATGCGCTCGGTGTTACCTGTGTTGTGGTTTCCCACGATGTTCCTGAAGTACTGAGTATTGCTGATTATGCTTATATTGTGGCTGAGCAGAAAGTGATTGCAGAAGGGACGCCTGAACAGTTGAAAATGAATCAGGATCAGCGGGTACGTCAGTTCCTTGATGGTATTGCTGACGGGCCGGTGCCTTTTCGTTTCCCTGCGGGGGATTATAAAACCGAGTTATTAACTAACAGAAATCGTTATTAGGATACTTGAATGTTGATGTTAACACGGGCGCTGGCAACATTTGGCAGGCGTGCGATTGAAGTTGTGGCTTCTTTCGGTCGGGCCGGTTTTATGTTATTCAGCGCGATTATTGGTAAGCCCGAGCCTGCAAAGCAGTGGCTGTTATTGCGCCAGCAGCTTTACAGTGTAGGCGTTCAGTCACTACTGATTATTGTCGTTTCCGGCTTGTTTATCGGTATGGTTCTGGCGTTGCAGGGCTATCTGGTGCTGAGGACTTTCAGTGCTGAAGGTAGTCTTGGCATGATGGTGGCGTTATCGCTGCTGCGGGAATTGGGGCCGGTCGTGACTGCACTGTTATTCGCCGGTCGTGCGGGTTCTGCCCTGACGGCAGAGATTGGACTGATGAAAGCGACAGAGCAAATTTCCAGTCTGGAGATGATGGCAGTAGATCCGTTGCGTAGGGTAATTGCTCCGCGTTTTTGGGCTGGTTTTATCAGTATGCCTTTACTGTCATTGATCTTTGTGGCTGTCGGTATTCTGGGTGGTGCGATGGTCGGAGTCGACTGGAAAGGGATTGATGGTGGTTTTTTCTGGTCTTCCATGCAATCAGCGGTGGAATTGCAGAAAGACATACTTAACTGTTTTATTAAGAGCGTAGCTTTTGCCATCACGGTGACATGGATCGCGCTGTTTAATGGGTATGATGCTATCCCGACATCAGAAGGGATCAGCAGGGCAACGACGCGTACAGTGGTTCATGCATCGTTGGCAGTATTGGGTTTGGATTTTGTGCTGACGGCACTGATGTTTGGGAACTAATTCGATGCAAAGCAAGAAAAATGAAATTTGGGTTGGAAGTTTTATCTTAATTGCACTGGCCGCAATCATTTTCTTATGCCTGAAGGTCGCTAATGTCCGATCTTTTGGCAGTCAGACTACTTATCATGTCATTGCTGCATTTGACAATATAGGTGGGTTAAAAGAGCGTTCTCCTGTCAAAGTAGGAGGGGTGGTCATTGGTCGGGTAGGGAAAATCTGGCTCGATAAGAAAACTTATACACCGCAGGTTGAACTGGATATTTTCTCGCAGTACGACAATATTCCAAGTTCCAGTTCGCTGTCTATCCGGACTTCAGGTCTGTTGGGTGAACAATATGTTGCGTTGAATGTTGGGTTTGATGATGCTGATTTGGGGATCACCATGCTGAAAGATGGAGATCGCGTTGAGGATACCAAACCTGCAATGGTTCTTGAAGATTTAATTGGTCAGTTCCTGTACAAAAGCGGAAGTGGTGATCAGCAAAAATCATCCGAGGCTCCCGCACAGGTACATTAACCAGCAATCCACTGCTTAGGAGAAATAGCAATTATGTTTAAGCGATTACTTATGGCTGCTTTATTGGTGGTTGCACCACTTGCCAATGCGGTTGATCAGACTAATCCGTATGCTTTGATGAAAGTCGCGGCAGAAAAAACTTTCTCACGTCTGAAGGGTGAACAAGCGCAGATTCGCGCTAATCCTGAAATGTTACCTCAGATTGTGCGTCAGGAGCTATTGCCATATGTTCAGGTAAAATATGCAGGTGCGCTGGTTCTGGGGCCTTATTACAAACAGGCGACGCCAGAGCAGCGTGACGCTTATTTTAAAGCATTTGAGGATTATCTGGCGCAGGCTTATGGTCAGGCTCTGGCAATGTATCACGGGCAGAATTATCAGATTGCCCCGGAGCAGCCATTGGGAGATAAGAATATCGTCGCTATTCGTGTCACCATTACCGATCCGAATGGCCAGCCTCCTGTCCGTCTGGATTTTCAGTGGCGTAAAAACAGTAAAACCGGATATTGGCAGGCTTACGACATGATAGCTGAAGGTGTGAGCATGATTACGACCAAACAGAATGAGTGGTCAGAAATTCTGCGCCAGAAAGGTATTGATGGTTTGACAGAGCAGCTGAAAATCAGTGCACAGGCTCCAATCACTTTAGAAAAGAAAAAGTGACATGAAAAACGGTGAAATGAAAAACCGGGGGATAGATAAAGCCTCTGACAAAACACCGCTTAGCTGGCAACAGACAGGAAGCACCCTGTTTCTGAAAGGTACGCTGGATCGCGATAGCCTGTTGCCTTTTTGGCAGCAAAAGGACAACTTATTGGCTCACATTGAAAACATTGATGTTTCAGGGCTTGAGCATGTGGACTCGACGGGAATGGCCTTATTTGTCCGCATAAAAGGTGACAGGCAGCAGAGTGATAAGATGCTGACATTTTCTGGCATAGGGGAGCGATTGAACACACTGATTGCGCTCTATAGTTTACAAAGTCTCTTTACTGATCATTCGCCTGAGAAAGGAAATTCGCCAGAATAAATATAATACCTTCATTCTAGACCTAACAGATTTCAGAGTGTTGTTGATAACTCTGTTACCTGAAAGGTGGATATAATTATCGCCCTTATGAGTCATTGTCTTATAAGGGCGTTTTTCTTGGTTTAAGAGTCGTCTGGATTCCATTACGATAGGCATCTACTATTATTTTTTAACGACGAATGTGAGCAAGATATGGATACTAATGAGATTAAACAGGTACTGATGGAAAAATTGGTACTTGATGAAGTTATTGTTAGCGGCGATGGCAGCCATTTTCAGATAATTGCTGTAGGTGAAATTTTTGGTGAGCTGAGCCGGGTAAAACAACAACAAACAGTTTATGCACCTCTGATGGAATACATTGCTGATAATCGTATCCACGCCCTGTCAATTAAGACCTACACACCAGCGCAATGGCAACGTGACCGCAAGCTCCAGGGTTTCTGAGGTTGTTTGCTTCGCCGCGAACAGCACACTTTGAATTAAATAAGAGAATTATGACAGATGGATAAATTTCAAGTGAAAGGGCCGACCTGCTTGTCAGGCGAGGTCACTATTTCCGGGGCAAAAAATGCCGCATTACCAATCCTGTTCGCAGCGTTGCTGGCGGAAGAGCCAGTTGAATTACAAAATGTTCCTGAATTAAAAGACATTGATACCACAATCAAGCTATTGAATCGTCTGGGAACGAAAGTGGAACGCAAGAATGGTTCTGTCTTTGTTGATGCCAGCGCTGTTAATGAATACTGTGCTCCTTATGAACTGGTCAAAACTATGCGTGCTTCTATCTGGGCACTGGGGCCATTAGTTGCCCGTTTTGGTCAGGGGCAGGTTTCTTTACCCGGTGGATGTGCCATTGGTGCCCGTCCTGTTGATCTCCATATTACCGGGCTGGAACAACTTGGTGCAAAAATAGTGCTGGATGAGGGCTATGTTAAGGCATCCGTAGATGGTCGTTTAAAAGGTGCCAGCATCGTCATGGATAAAGTCAGTGTTGGTGCAACGGTCACTATCATGGCGGCTGCAACACTGGCGGAAGGCAAGACCATTATTGAGAATGCCGCCCGCGAGCCTGAAATCGAAGATACAGCCAATTTCCTGAATACGTTGGGCGCAAAAATTACAGGTGCAGGAACAGATCGCATCGTGATTGAAGGCGTAGAACGTTTGGGCGGTGGTGTTTATCGTGTTTTGCCTGACCGTATTGAAACCGGTACTTTCCTTATCGCCGCGGCTGTTTCACGCGGGAAGATCGTCTGCCGTCAGGCCAAGCCTGATACACTGGATGCCGTACTGGCTAAATTACGTGAAGCGGGTGCAGATATTCAGGTAGGCGATGACTGGATTAGCCTTGATATGCATGGCAAGCGGCCAAAAGCGGTAACATTCCGTACAGCTCCGCATCCCGGTTTTCCTACAGATATGCAGGCGCAGTTCAGCTTACTGAATATTGTTGCTGAAGGTGCGGGCATGATCACCGAAACTATTTTTGAAAACCGTTTTATGCATATTCCTGAATTGATTCGCATGGGGGCACACGCAGAGATTGAAAGTAACTCTGTACTCTGCCACGGTGTTGAGAAATTATCAGGTGCTCAGGTCATGGCAACAGATTTGCGTGCTTCCGCGAGCCTGGTAATTGCTGGCTGCATTGCCGAAGGAACAACAACCGTCGATCGTATTTATCATATTGACCGGGGCTATGAGCATATCGAAGATAAGCTGCGTGGTCTGGGAGCCAATATCGAACGTATTAAGTAAACCGAATTCTGTTTAAACCGTCACTTAGTAATTTCTTCTTTGATAGTAAGTGCTTAGTGGCGGTTTTTTTCGAATAATCAATTCAGTTGTGGATCTAAAATATCTATGACTTTAGCTAATATTTCATCAACAATACTGGGTTCCGCCTGTGCCAAATAGGTAGCTTTGCGTACCATTAAATCACCTCATTACCAACAGGAGGCGAATTTAAATCATCAGCAGTTACTTCGTTGAAAGCCCTGACTTCGGTTTCATCAATTCCCTGCAATAACTCAGAGAGAGACTTTCTGCCTCGGGCGACTCTGCCTGTTGGTTTGATGTTTATGGTGTCGCCTGATGGTTGTATATCCAGAGTCATGCCGACAGACCATCCCATTACGTGGCAACATCACTAGAAATTGTGATAACGACAGCCCCGTCCTGTTGACGTAAACGTGTTATTGTCATGATAACCTCCGATAAAATATGCAACCTTATCTCATTTGTTTATTTGATCATCAAGTTTCACAAAGTCATACTTTTGTTTCGAGATCTTGGACTCAGTATTCATCAAATTCTTCAATCATAACGTTGAAGGTAAGCGTTTGACCATCACGTAAGACAGTAACAGGAACGATTTTTCCGGGCCGGATTTCTGCAACCTGATCCATTATTTCGGCAGGCGAGAGCGCCGGTTTGTGATTAAGGCTGATGATAATATCGCCCACTTGTATTCCGGCTTTTTTGGCTGGGCTTCCCGGTAAAAGCTGAAAAACCCGCACTCCCTGAATCTGATGGATTTGGGTATCTGACGAGCGAATATTCGGTAGCTCTTTTGTTGAAATGCCGATATATCCTCTGATAACCCGACCATCACGGATCAGTTTCTGCATAATTTTTGTTGCCAGAGCGGTGGGAATGGCAAATCCCAGTCCTTCAGGCGTAGAGCCAAATTCAGATTTATCAAACGACAGCGTATTAATGCCGACCAGTTCACCTAATGTATTAACCAGTGCTCCGCCGGAGCTGCCCTGATTGATTGAAGCATCTGTTTGCAGGAAATTCTGGCGTCGTGTCGGACTCAACCCGACACGTCCGGTCGCACTGATAATACCTTGAGTAATTGTTTGCCCTAAGTTGTAAGGATTGCCGATTGCCAGCACGATATCCCCGACATGAGGTGCCCTTTTGAGATTGATAGGGATAACCGGCAGATTTTCTGCCTTTATTTTGAGTACTGCCAAATCTGTCGGGCCATCAGAGCCGACCAGTAAAGCTTCGTAGAAACGCCCGTCCTGCAATGCAACAATAATAGAGCCTACTTTGTTGATAACATGCTTATTGGTGAGTATATAGCCCTGTTCACTCATTATGACGCCGGAACCCAATGGAAGCAGTTCCCGTGGTTCATGGGAGAAACTTCCTATACTGGTGCTATATATATTCACAACCGCAGGTGCCGCCCGACGCACACCCTGACTGTAACTGGATGGTTTTTCTGTGTTATCGCTGTACAGGAGATTATTTAACTTATTGGGACGTAGAGAGGGGATGGCAACCAGTAAAATTGCTGCAATAAGTAATCCCGCCAATATGGAGCGCAGTAATTTAATCAACATAACATTGTTCAGTAATCAATAAGTTAAAAAAGCATAGCACAGAAGCAAGCAGACACAGCCTGTGCTGTGTCTGCTTAATGTACTGCAATCAGAAAAATAATGGCATACCGATTAATTGTTCAATAACAGGTAAATATTGTCACCACCACGCAGGATATTCAGTGCAATAACGGATGGTTTTCCTTCAAGTACCTTTTGTAGCTCATTGATATTCTTAACCCGAACATTATTCGCCCCGATGATCAAATCATTCTTCTGCAAACCGACCATTGCGGCTGGAGAATTTTTGGCGACGCCGTCAACTTTCACGCCGGGAGTATTGTTCACAATGCCAGTACTGAGATTCGCACCCTGTAGCGCAATGCTTAATTTTTCAGCTTTGGTAGATGGAGATTCGCTATTTTCCAGAACAACAGAAACCTCCATAGGCTTGCCTTTACGCAGCAGACCTACTTTGATTTCTTTGCCCGGTGCAGTCGTACCAATTTTTGCCCTTAGCTCAGCAAAGCTATTAATTTTCTTACCATCAATGGAGGTCAGTACATCTCCGGGTTTAATACCAGCCTTAGCCGCAGCAGATTTAGGAACTACTTCACTGACAAATGCGCCCTGTTGAGCATCAACATTCAGTGCTTTGGCGATATCCGCTGACATTTCAGTACCCTTGATACCAAGCAGGCCGCGTTTTACTTCGCCATGAGCTATTAACTGGTCTGCCAGATTTCTGGCCATGTTACTTGGGATCGCAAAACCAATACCCACGTTGCCGCCACTGGGTGCAACAATAGCGGTATTAATACCGATCAACTCCCCTTTGAGGTTGATCAGGGCACCACCAGAGTTACCCCGGTTAATTGAGGCATCTGTCTGGATAAAGTTTTCCAGACCTTCCAGATTCAGGCCGCTACGGCCAAGGGCCGAAATGATCCCTGAAGTCACTGTCTGCCCCAGCCCGAATGGGTTACCGATAGCAACAGCATAATCACCGACGCGAAGCTGATCAGAATTAGCAAATTTAATTGCTGTCAGGTTTTTGGCATCTTTAAGCTGCAAAAGTGCGATATCAGTCTGCGGATCACGACCGATGAGTTTAGCGGAGTATTCACGCCCGTCATTGAGCTGGACTTTAATTTTATCCGCGTTATTGATGACGTGATTGTTAGTCAGTACATATCCTTTATCGGCATTAATAATGACACCAGAACCTAACCCCTGAAATGGGCGGCTTCTTTGTTGTTCCACTGGTGGAAAACCCGGCCCAAAGAAGAATTGGAAATCCTCTGGCAGCTGGAGTTGTTGGGTTTGAACTTCAGTGCCGGCAACATGAACGGTAACAACGGAGGGAAGGACTTTTTCTAACATTGGAGCAAGGCTCGGTAATTCCTGAGAGGCCATAGCAGCGGGTAAAGCCGCATTACTTACCATTGGTACCGAAGCTAAAGATAAACCAATACTGATCGCTAATGCGCTGAGCAATGTGTTTTTACTTTTCATTGAATGCGTTCTCTTACTTACCTAAGCCAGAAAAGGAAAATCGTACTTAAAGCCCCGAACCCATAAGGGAATTTCATTTTTCTGAGAAACTACACTCATCGGAACAGGTTTCAAGCATAATTGTTTCGTTGCAGTTATGACTACCAAGTATTCAGCAAAGTTCACTAATAATGTCGTTTTGTCGAATGTCTTTACAGGGATTTACCTGAAAAAACATTTAAATACAGTGAGATAAAAATATTGCCGTGGGCATAAACTATGGCCACGGCGAGAATAATTACTGTTTTTGTTCCTGAACGGGACGCAATAGCCCGGATGAACCTTCAGAATAGTCCCGTGGAGGCACATCTGTGACAATTTGGTTGGTATCGTTCTTAGATTCGTTAAGACGATAATTAAAGGGATTTTCCTGCATTGGCATATCTGGCATTAATTCATTGGAACTTTTAGCCATATGCTGATACAGCTGGCGATAATCCCGGGCCATATTATCCAGCAACTCAGCGCTGCGGGCAAAATGGCTGACCAGCTCTTTGCGATATTCTTCAAGCTCTGCCCGGTTTTTCTCCAGCTCAGCCTGTGCCGCATTTTGCTGGCGCAGTTTTCGGCTGCCAAAGCGGACAGCCAATGCTCCGATGATAAAACCAACAATTAATCCTATCAGTGCGTATTCCCAAGTCATGGCAACTCCTTTCTTAACATCATAGCTACCACTATAACCGCTAATTCAGTCAGAGTGGAATATTGATTATTATTTAATTAATTTATATATCACCTGAGGTGTTAATTTTATACGAATTTGTCATGATAGGCTGTGAGTTAGACCCAATGTATATACTCAATTGAAATCTATTAAGTATATATGGTGGGGATAAAAATTTTTAAGGATTACTATATTAATGTCACCGATTACACCTTCGTCTCTTTACCAGACCGCACTGTCTGAAGGGCAGTATCAACCTGATGAAGTGCAGCGTAATACTGTCGCCCGTCTGGATATGATTTACCATGAACTTACACAGGACTTAGCCAAAAATGCGGTACATTCAGATGGCTCAGGCGGATTAAAAAGTCTGTGGAATAAACTGTTAGGGCGTTCATCAAAGGACAATATCCGTCCTGTGCAGGGGCTGTATATGTGGGGTGGAGTAGGGCGGGGGAAAACATGGCTTATGGATATGTTTTTCCAGAGCTTACCGACTGAAAGGAAGCTACGCCTGCATTTCCACCGTTTTATGCTGCGGGTACACGAAGAATTAACTGCATTGCAGGGGCATGAAAATCCACTGGAGATTGTGGCTGATGGTTTCAAGGCACAGACTGATATCCTCTGCTTTGATGAATTTTTTGTTTCTGATATTACGGATGCCATGATCCTCGGCACGTTACTGGAAGCGCTGTTCAGGCGCGGAATTGCGTTAGTGGCGACATCAAATATTCCACCGGATCAACTCTACCGTAATGGTTTGCAGCGAGCCCGCTTCCTGCCTGCCATTGAACAGATCAAAAAATATTGTGATGTCATGAATGTGGATGCGGGTATCGATTACCGGCTGAGAACATTGACTCAGGCTCATATTTATCTGACGCCATTATCGGAAGAGAGCCGACAGGAAATGCATCAGGTTTTCCTGCGTCTGGCCGGGCGGGAAGGGGAACCGGCTCCGGTACTGGAAATTAATCATCGTGATATGCCGGCGATAAACAGTGTTGATGGTGTGCTGGCAATCCGCTTTAAAGCGCTGTGTGAAGATCCCCGTAGCCAGCGGGACTATATTGCGTTGTCTAAGATCTACCATACCGTTTTACTGCATGATGTGCCGATCATGACCAAACAGGATGAAAGCGCTGCACGACGATTTATTGCACTGGTTGATGAATTCTATGAGCGCCATGTGAAACTCATCATCAATGCCGAAGCCCCGATGGAAGGGATTTATCAGGGAGAATTGCTTCGTTTTGAGTATCAGCGTTGCTTGTCCCGTTTACAGGAGATGCAGAGTGAAGAATATTTACAGCGACCGCATTTACCCTGATATCGATATCCTTCGTCTTTCAAGTTGCCTCTTTGTTGGCTGCGCTCGCTCACCCCAGTCACATAGTTATCTATGCTCCCGGGGATGAACTCCCTTGCCGCCGCGATGCAACTCGAAATCCATTGGATATATACCCTTCGTCTTTCGATCTGCCTCTTTGTTGGTTGTCAGGTAGACAGCATAGAGTCAACAGATTAGATAATTATTGAATTTGGGGTCGATTTTTTATAACGACTTCTCTATAATCTTGCGACCCCACGTTACAGCAAGATTTTTTATTTCCCAAAAAACTTGCATTAGTGCCGGCATAGGCTATTCGAAGGGGTAGGTTTGCTGGACATGAGTCGTGTGAACCTCAACAAAGTTTCTGAACCTCGAGTGTTCACCAACGTGTAACTTATAATTGGGTAAGCTTTAATGAAAACTTTTACAGCTAAACCAGAAACCGTAAAACGCGACTGGTATGTTGTTGACGCAGATGGCAAAACTCTTGGCCGTCTTGCAACTGAAATAGCTCGCCGCCTGCGCGGCAAGCACAAGGCGGAATATACTCCGCACGTTGATACTGGTGATTACATCATTATTGTTAACGCAGAGAAAGTTGCTGTAACTGGCAACAAACGTGCTGACAAAATCTATTATCACCACACTGGCCACATCGGTGGTATCAAGCAAGCGACCTTTGAAGAGATGATTGCCCGCCGTCCTGAGCGTGTCATTGAAATCGCGGTTAAAGGCATGCTGCCAAAAGGGCCTCTGGGTCGTGCAATGTACCGTAAAATGAAAGTTTACGCGGGCAGCGAGCACAACCACGCGGCACAGCAACCACAAGTTCTGGACATTTAATCGGGATTATAGGCAATGGCTGAAAATCAATACTACGGCACTGGTCGCCGCAAAAGCTCATCCGCTCGTGTCTTCATTAAGCCAGGTAGCGGTAACATCGTAATCAACCAACGCAGCCTCGAAGTTTACTTCGGTCGTGAAACTGCGCGCATGGTTGTTCGTCAGCCACTTGAGCTGGTTGACATGCTGGGCAAACTGGATCTGTACATCACTGTTAAAGGTGGTGGTATCTCTGGTCAGGCAGGCGCAATCCGTCACGGTATCACTCGTGCACTGATGGCTTATGACGAGACTCTGCGTTCTGATCTTCGCAAAGCTGGCTTCGTTACTCGCGATGCTCGTGAAGTTGAACGTAAAAAAGTGGGTCTGCGCAAAGCACGTCGTCGTCCACAGTTCTCCAAGCGTTAATTTTTTGTCACTACGGTGGCATTGGATTAATGTTGAAACCCGCCATGTTTATGGCGGGTTTTTTATTGCGGAGTTTTATTTCCTTAGTGAATACGCTTTTTTTGCAGAAAAAAAGAGCATATTGCAGAGATAATTCCCTGAACTCCGATATATCATCATTAATTCTCAATCTACTTCCCCACAAAATGTTCAAAATCTGGTAGACTAGTGACAATTTTTTGCCTTATCCATGCGTTTGCCTGACTTGTCTTAATAATCCTCGGATAATAAGTGCGAAACCGGATGAGAATATGAGCGAGAATAGCCATTGTTCATTGAAGGGCTGTTCGTTCCTTTTTTTAGATAAACTTGGAGGTTTTCATGGCTGTCGCTGCCAACAAACGTTCGGTAATGACTCTGTTTTCCGGCCCGACCGACATTTTTAGCCATCAAGTGCGAATTGTACTGGCGGAAAAAGGGGTCAGCGTTGAGATAGAACACGTTGAAGCAGGCAATTTGCCTCAGGATCTGATTGATCTGAACCCTTATCAAACGGTTCCTACCCTCGTAGATCGTGAGCTGACTCTTTATGATTCTCGCATCATAATGGAATATCTGGATGAGCGTTTCCCCCATCCACCGCTCATGCCTGTATACCCTGTTGCACGTGGCTCCAGTCGTCTGATGATGCACCGAATTGAAAAAGACTGGTATTCCCTGATGTATAAAATTCAGGAAGGAAGTGCTCAGGAAGCTAATGCTGCGCGGAAACGCCTTGCTGAAGAGTTGCTGGCAATCGCACCGATTTTCAGAGAAATGCCTTTCTTCATGAGTGATGAGTTCAGTCTGGTTGACTGCTATCTTTCTCCGCTGTTATGGCGTTTGCCTGTGCTGGGCGTTGAGCTGTCTGGCCCGGGAGCCAAAGATCTTCAGGTTTATATGCAGCGTGTATTTGAGCGTGACGCATTTCTGGCTTCATTGACAGAAGCAGAGCGTGAAATACGTTTACAGTCACGGGGTTAATGTATGGATATGACTCAAATGTCTCCCCGCCGTCCTTATTTACTGCGGGCACACTATGAGTGGCTGCTGGATAATGATTTGACTCCGCATATCGTTGTGGATGTGACTCAATATGGTGTCAACGTCCCGATGGAATATGCGCAGAATGGGCAGATAATCCTGAATATTGCTCCACGGGCGGTTGGTAATCTGGAATTGGCTGATGACGAAGTTCGTTTTAATGCCCGTTTTGGTGGTGTCGCGCGTCAGGTATCTGTTCCTATGTCTGCTGTCATTGCGGTTTATGCCCGTGAAAACGGTGCAGGGATGATGTTTGAGCCAGAAATCGCCTATGAAACAGACTCCGAGTTGGAAGTTTCAGAGTCTCCGGTAGCCGATAATCTGGTATTGATTCGTGATATGAAAACATCTCATGATGATAACCCGCCGGATGATGAGCCACCTCAGCCTCCAAAAGGTCGCCCGACGTTACGTGTTGTAAAATAGAGCGTTATAAAAGTAACGAAAAATAGAGGAGAAATTATCTCCTCTATTTTTTATAAAAATGTAGCATAAGACTTATTTAACGCGAACTGACACAATTCTATATTTTCTTCATCTTTTCTACTTGCTGATGTTTTGGCTTTCTTTAAGCTTACAGCTACATCCCGAACAAATTTTTCTTTGCTTTTTGTTCCTATTAGGGTTGATGGGATATTACAGATGTTATTGGTTGATGATGGCTGGTATTTATCTGCCATTGCTAAAACTTCAATCGGATTATTAATTAGAGCAAAGGATAATGAATTAAAGATCTGGTTGGAAAAATCGTGGTGGATATTAGGAACTAATTGAAAAGCGACTTCTAACCACTCAGTCTCTCCGGTAGTAATAAAGTCAGCGATTTCTTCTCTTTTTCTTCTCTCACCTATCTCAGCAACAACAGAATTTACACCCCTCTCCTTCACCTGTTGAATAATTTCTTTTGGTGTAGATAAACCGGCGAAAGAAGGTGAACTAATCAAGAATATGAAAGAGAGCAGGGATATTTTAGTTAGTAAACGCATTTATCTCTCCCAATTATTATATCCATATTTTTCAATTTACGGCTTTGCTTGCTGCACGTTGAAATCCACAGGGTATATCATGTAATGAATTTTTAATTGGTTATTATTTAATGTTGTTATATGCATTTTACTTAAAAGTGGGAGGGTCAAATCTGTAATTTACGTATGAAATATTATCTTATTTAACTCATACCCTATTTTCTGAAATATCTCTTTAAGAAAAATTTTTATATGTTGAATTGGAAATTAGCTTTTAAAGAAGTGGGAAATTATCTGAGGTGATTTCTTTTTCTAAAACAGTAAGAATAATCAGGATTGAAACTAAACTCAGCTTCAATCACTCTTATGCGGCGGGGATAGAAAAATGGGCTAACCAGTTAGAAGTATATTAAAAATATCTTGGATATACTTGGTTCAACTTCAAAATACACCTTTCTATATTTTCTTTATCTTTTCTTTTTGCAGATTTTTCAGCGCTCTTTAAACTCGCAACTATTCCTTTGATAAGTTTATGCTTGTTTTTCTCTGCTATAACTGTCAATGAAAGATCACAGATGCTATTTGTTAAGTTAGGTCTGTATTTGTTGGCCTGAGCTAAGACTTCAACCGGGTTATTGAGCAGAGCAAGTGCCAAGGAGTCAAAGATCTGATTGGAGAATTCCCGATGGGTATTGGGAGTCAACCGAAAGGCAACTTCTAACCATTCAGGATCTCCGGTAGCAATAAGTTTAGCAATTTCATTTCTTTTATTTCTTTCACCTATTTCAGCAACAGTGGAATTCACTCCCCTTTCGGTAATTTGCTGAATAATCTCCTTTGGCGTGGATAAACCGGCGATAGAAGGAAAACTAATCAAGAGTACGAAAGAAAACAGGGATGTTTTAGTTAATAAACGCATTTATTTCTCTCTATTATTATATCTTCCGGATTTCAATCGAGCGCTTTACCTTCTGCACCCAGAAATCCTGTTCAATTAATTATTATGTAATCGGTTTGAGATGGCAGATGTTAAATCTGTTGTTTTTGTAATAAACGGAATTTTATTTCATGGCTACACTGTATTCCTGATGTTTTTTTTAGGAAAAATATTTATTTGGTAATTTTCAGGATATTAAATTTAAATATTTGTTTTTGGGATATAGGAATAATCGCATAATGTAAAAAAACATAATCATTATGGTAGTAAAAAGATAATGATGCGAGTGTCGATTATTTGGCAGGAGTTTCTCCGGCCAAAAGACCGGAGAAGAGTTCGGGAGAAAATGAAATCAGACTTCAAGGTAGTCGAGAATACCAGAGGCAGCTTTTCTGCCTTCAGCAATGGCAGTAACGACTAAGTCTGAGCCTCGAACAGCATCCCCGCCCGCGAAGATTTTAGGGTTACTGGTCTGGAAGGGTAAAATACTGGATTCGGGAGCGATAATGCGCCCTTGTCTGTCAAGATTGATCTGATGGTCATCCAGCCATGTCATAGAATGTGGCTTGAAACCAAATGCCATAATTACGGCATCGGCGTTAATGACAAACTCAGAATCGGGGATGAGTTCCGCCTGACGACGTCCTTTTGTATCCATTTCGCCTAATTGCGTCCGAGCCATTCTGACCCCATTAACATGCCCATTATGATTGATTTCAACGCTGATAGGCTGAAGGTTGAACTGGAAATCGACGCCTTCTTCCCGGGCGTTCTTCACTTCGCGGCGGGAGCCAGGCATATTCTCTTCATCCCGTCGGTAGGCGCAAATCACATGACTTGCTCCCTGACGAACCGCAGTACGTACGCAGTCCATCGCAGTATCACCACCACCTAAAACCAGAACCCGCTTACCTTTCATATCAATATAGGGCTGTTCTGGTGATTCTTCATAGCCCATTAACTGGCGAGTGTTGGCAATGAGAAAGGGCAGGGCATCATATACTCCGCTGGCATTTTCATTTTCCAGACCGGCATGAATAGACTGATAAGTTCCGACTCCCAAAAAAACGGCATCAAATTGCTTTGTAAGCTCAGCAAGATCAACATCTTTACCTACCTCCGTGTTCAAGCAGAACTCGATACCCATTCCGGCGAAAATTTCACGGCGACGGCTCATCACTTCTTTTTCCAGTTTGAATGCCGGGATCCCAAACGTCAGTAAACCGCCAATTTCAGGATGACGATCATAAACGACAGCCTGTACCCCATTGCGGGCCAGAACATCAGCACAGGCCAGTCCGGCCGGGCCTGCTCCAATGACAGCCACCCGTTTACCGGTCGGGATCACCTGTGACATATCAGGCGTCCAGCCCATTGCAATGGCGGTATCATTGATATAGCGCTCAATATTACCGATGGTCACAGCGCCAAAATCGTCATTCAGCGTACAGGCACCTTCACACAGACGATCCTGCGGACAAACCCGCCCACAGACTTCCGGCAGGCTGTTAGTCTGATGAGATAGCTCCGCGGCTTCAATAATGCGTCCTTCATTGGCTAATTTCAGCCAGTTCGGAATATAGTTATGTACCGGGCATTTCCACTCACAGTAGGGATTACCGCAGTCAAGGCATCGATCTGCCTGAGCTTCTGCCTGAATTTCAGAAAAAGGTTCATAAATCTCCACAAATTCTATTTTGCGGACTTTCAGCGCTTTTTTCGGAGGATCGACACGCTGTAGATCGATAAACTGATAAACATTCTGACTCATTCCTGACTCCTACTGTGCCTGAACCCGTAATTCTGCGCTGGAACGGCTGCGATGCCCCAACAGCGCGCTGACATCACTGGATTTAGGCTTAACCAGTGCGAATTTATTGACCCACTGTGACCAGTTTTCCAGAATGCTTTCACCATGTGGGGAGCTGGTCAGGCGAACGTGTTCAGTGATTAATCCGCGCAGATGCTCTTTATGAATGGCAAGGGTATCGATTGAGAGAACTTCGACTAATTCTGGATTAACCCGTTTGCGGAAGTCATCGGATTCATCGAGAACATAAGCGAATCCTCCGGTCATGCCTGCGCCGAAGTTGACGCCAGTATCACCTAATACGCAGACTATCCCGCCGGTCATATATTCACAGCCATTATCGCCGATACCTTCAACCACAGTGATGGAGCCTGAATTTCTTACGGCAAAGCGCTCACCGGCACGACCCGCTGCAAAGAGTTTTCCGCCGGTTGCCCCATAAAGGCAGGTATTGCCAATAATAGTTGCTTCATTACTTTTGAATGCTGAACCAACCGGAGGCAGGATAACAATTCTTCCACCAGCCATACCCTTGCCAACGTAATCATTGGCATCGCCGGTGAGTGTCAGTTCAACCCCGCCAGCATTCCAGACCCCAAAACTTTGCCCGGCTGTTCCTGAAAAATGCAGTTTTATGGGATTACCCGCCAGCCCCTGATCACCGTGCATGGTTGCTATGATGCCGGATAATGCAGCACCGACAGAACGGTCCGTATTCTGGATATCGAAATAGAATGACTTACTCTGCGATTTTTCTACGTAAGGCAGGGCCTGTTTAACAATCGCTTTATTCAGAATTCCCGGATCAAAAGACGGATTATCTTCTGTACAGTGTTGTTCCTTGCCTTCGTGGGGCTGCACGGTTTCCAGCAGAGGTTTAAGATTGAGTTTACTTTGTTTAGCAGAGATACCTTCCAGTATTTCAAGTAAGTCTGTGCGGCCAATGAGATCTGTTAGTTTCCGGACCCCCAGTTGCGCCAGAATTTCACGCGTTTCCTGCGCAATAAAGTGGAAGTAATTAATCACTCGTTCCGGTAGCCCGTGATAATGGGACTGACGCAGTTTCTCATCCTGCGTTGCCACGCCGGTAGCACAATTATTGAGGTGGCAGATCCTCAGATATTTACAGCCGAGGGCGACCATCGGCCCTGTGCCAAAGCCAAAACTTTCCGCACCTAAAATGGCCGCCTTAATAATATCGACCCCGGTTTTTAACCCGCCATCAACCTGAAGACGGATTTTATGGCGCAGGCCATTTGCAACCAGAGCCTGCTGGGTTTCTACCAGACCAAGTTCCCAGGGACAGCCGGCATATTTAACTGAGGAGAGAGGACTTGCCCCTGTTCCGCCGTCATAACCGGCGATAGTGATAAGATCTGCATAGGCTTTTGCTACCCCGGTGGCAATTGTTCCCACTCCCGGCTCGGAAACCAGCTTAACGGAAATCAGAGCCTTGGGGTTGATTTGTTTCAGGTCGAAAATTAACTGAGCTAAATCTTCGATAGAATAAATATCATGATGCGGTGGTGGTGAAATAAGTGTCACACCGGGGATTGAATAACGTAGTCTGGCAATATATGGCGTGACCTTATCCCCCGGTAATTGCCCGCCTTCTCCGGGTTTTGCTCCCTGAGCAATTTTAATCTGAATCACATCGGCACTACTTAGGTAAGCCGGTGTAACACCAAAGCGTCCGGAGGCAACCTGCTTAATGCGGGAGACTTTTTTCGTGCCATAGCGGGCAGGATCTTCTCCGCCTTCCCCTGAATTGGAAAAACCACCCAATGTATTCATTGCTTCAGCCAGCGCTTCATGAGCTTCGGGACTCAGAGCACCAATTGACATGGCGGCAGTATCAAAACGTTTAAACAGTTCTTCCGCGGGTTCGACATCTTCAATGGGAACGGGTTCACCTTTTGGTGAGATAGCCAATAAATCGCGCAGTGTTGTTACCGGGCGTCCATTAACGAGTTGTGAGTATTTTTGGTAATCGCTGTAATTACCGCTGTGAACGGCTGCCTGCAATGTGCTGACAACATCAGGGTTATACGCATGATACTCTCCGTCGTGGACATATTTCAGCAGCCCTCCCTGCTCGATAGTATGGCGGTGTAGCCAGGCCCGTTTGGAGAGATTATGCAGATCCTGCTCAAAATCACTGAAATCAGCCCCTTCAATACGGCTGACAACACCATTGAAGCAAAGTTCTGTGACTTCGGAATGCAAACCGACGGCTTCAAACAATTTAGAGCAACGATAGGAGGATATTGTGGAAATCCCCATTTTGGACATGATTTTATATAGCCCTTTATTGATGCCATTCCGATAATTCAGCATTACGCGGGCGTATGGGGTCGTGAGCGTGCCGTCATCGATCATTTTGCCTAAGGATTCGTACGCCAGATAAGGGTAAACAGCGGTAGCCCCAAATCCAAGCAGCACAGCAAAGTGGTGAGGATCGCGGGCACTGGCCGTTTCGACTATCAGGTTGGCATCGCAACGCAGGCTTTTTTCCACCAGACAATGCTGGATAGCCCCAACAGCCATGGGTGCAGGGATCGGTAATTTTTCGGGGGAAATCTGGCGGTCAGACAACACCAGCAAGACGGCACCATCACGGACAAGTTTTTCGGCCTGTTCGCACAGGGCTGAGACGGCATTTTTGAGAGTGTTCTCCTGTGGATTAAAGGTTAACTCCAGCGTTTCTGCCCGGTAATAAGATTCCTGCTGCTGTGTCAGTTGCACAAAATCAGGATAAAGCAGTACCGGCGACTCGAAACTTAAGCGGTGAGCCTGACCTTCTGCCTCACAAAAGACGTTCATTTCCCTGCCGATGCGGGTGGAGAGCGACATGACATGGGCTTCACGCAGCGGATCAATAGGAGGGTTGGTGACCTGAGCAAATTGCTGGCGGAAATAGTCATAGATAATGCGTGGTCGGCTGGAAAGGACGGCAAACGGGGTGTCATCGCCCATTGATCCGGTTGCCTCCTGACCATTCTCACCGAGTACGCGGATAATCTGATCCAGCTCTTCATTACTGTAAGCAAACTGTTTGTGATAGGTTGCCAGCATACGATCATCCAAATCTCGTTTGCCAACCTGCGCTTCCGGTAATTTTTCGAATGGTGTCAGGTGCCTGACATTTTTCTCCAGCCACTCTTTATAAGGATGACGGTTTTTTAAATCGTTATCTGTTTCCGCAGAGTGCAGAATCCGGCCTTTTCGGGTGTCAATCACCATTAATTCGCCCGGCCCGACCCGCCCTTTCTCTACGACTTCATCGGGCTGATAATCCCATATCCCCACTTCTGAAGCACAGGTAATCAGTTTATCCTTGGTAATCACATAACGGGCCGGACGTAATCCATTGCGGTCAAGGTTACAAGCTGCGTAACGCCCGTCAGAAATAACAATGCCGGCAGGACCATCCCACGGCTCCATATGCATGGAATTAAAATCAAAAAAGGCGCGCAGATCATCATCCATATCTGGGTTGTTCTGCCATGCTGGCGGGACAAGTAAACGCATTGCGCGGATTAAATCCATCCCTCCGTTGAGAAATAGCTCCAGCATGTTATCCAGTGAGCTGGAATCGGAGCCGGTTTCATTGACAAAAGGAGCCGCCGTTTGTAAATCCGGGATCAAAGGAGTGCGGAACTTGTAAGCTCTTGCTCTTGCCCACTCACGGTTGCCGGTGATGGTATTGATTTCTCCATTGTGAGCCAGATAACGGAACGGCTGAGCCAGTGGCCAGCGGGGAACGGTGTTGGTTGAAAACCGCTGGTGGAACAGGCAGATCGCAGATTCCATCCGCAAATCGGCTAAATCCGGATAGAAACGTGGTAAATCAGCCGCCATACATAGCCCTTTATAAATAGTGACTACATTGGAAAGGCTGCAAACATAAAAATCTTTATCAGTAATACGTTTTTCCACGCGCCGCCGGACAATGAACAGCCTGCGCTCTAAATCCTGCGATCGCCATCCGGCTGGAGCGTTGACAAAGATCTGTTCAATACGGGGAAGGCTCGACAGGGCGATACTACCCAAAATATCCTGATTGGTGGGGACTTCCCGCCATCCAGCGATAGACAGGGTTTCTTGTTCTAACTCCTGCTCAATAATATTGCGGCATACCTGAGCGATTTGGCTATCCTGACTTAAAAACAGCATACCGACAGCGTAGTTTTTTGCCAGTCGCCATGATTGTTCATTAGCGAGCATCTGGAAAAAACGGTCAGGTTTTTGCATTAATAAACCACAGCCGTCGCCGGTTTTCCCGTCTGCCAGAATTGCTCCCCGATGTTGCATTCTGGCTAATGCGTGTATCGCTGTACGCACCACTTTATGGCTTGGTTCCCCTTCAATATGTGCGATTAGCCCAAAGCCACAGTTATCTTTTTCCTGTAATTTGTCATACAACATGGTAAATCCCTCAAGTTCTGTCCGACTCTCACATCAATTACGTGATGATATAAATCATTATTTCTACAGGCGTCTGAATTGCGCCCTCAGTCAAATATTGCTTGTCTTATCGGCAGTACCATTCACCGCTAATAACAGACAGCAAAATGATGTTGTGTTTCTGTATAAGGGCACTGCATAAATATGAGCTAGATAAAAAACTAGCAGGTGATTTTCAGTGAATTCCCAACTTAGCGAGAAAAATAAAGTAGGTCAAATTGTGTTTAAAGGTGTTCTTAGAGCTGGTAATGAGGTTAATTAATTGAATATATTGTATATATTAGTTAATGGTCCGTTTTGTGACCTGTGTCATGCCTTGGATGTGATGTGATTTATATCACCATTCTACACCTAAAGTGCGTTTTAAATGTGCTTTAAAATCGATTTTTATTAGTTTATTAATCTTTTTTTATTGCTTTTGTAAGAATGTAGTTATGTATTTTATGTTTGTTAAGTATAAATGATTGTTTATTTTTTAGGCTATTGTATGTGATTAAATTCAGGGTTGATTTATTATTCTGTTTTTATGCTTTTTTATTCTTTTTGAGAATTGGAAATAATATCCCCTAACGAAGTCAGGCTTTTTTTAGGCTATGATGCAATCTGGTGATTTTACTTGGAGCTGTTATGAAGTTTATCAGGGGGCTTGCCCAATATTACGTTGATTTAATGATGAAGCTCGGGCTTGTGCGTTTTTCATTACTACTGGCGTCTGTTCTGGTAATTCTGGCAATGACGATGCAAATGGCCGTAACTTTCGTCTTGCATGGGGAAGTGCAGCGTATTGACTTAATCCGTTCTATTTTCTTTGGTTTATTAATCACACCGTGGGCTGTCTATTTTCTCTCTATTGTTGTGGAACAGCTGGAAGAGTCACGCCAGCGTTTATCCAGTCTGGTGGCAAAGCTGGAGGAAATGCGCCAGCGTGATGCCAAACTGAATCAACAGCTAAAAGACAATATTACCCAACTGAATCAGGAAATCGGTGAAAGAGAAAAAGCGGAACAGGCGCATCTGGTTCTGCTGGATAAATTGAAATTAGAAATGGAGCACCGTGAAAAAACACAGATTGAACTTGAACAACAATCCGTTCTGTTACGTTCGTTTCTTGATGCTTCGCCTGATCTGGTTTATTACCGCAATGAAGACAATGAATTTTCCGGTTGTAACCGCGCAATGGAGTTGCTGACCGGTAAAAGTGAAAAGCAACTGATTGGCCTGACTCCGACAGAAGTCTACGATAAAGAAATTGCCAACAAGGTAATGGAGACGGATGAAAAAGTCTTTCGGCACAATGTCTCACTGACCTATGAGCAGTGGCTGGTTTATCCTGATGGGCGCAAAGCCTGTTTTGAGCTGAGAAAAGTGCCTTTTTATGATCGTATCGGCAAGAGGCATGGCCTGATGGGATTCGGTCGCGATATAACCGAGCGTAAGCGTTATCAGGATGCGCTGGAGAATGCCAGCAGGGACAAAACCACTTTTATCTCTACGATTAGCCATGAGCTTCGTACGCCTTTAAATGGCATTGTCGGTTTAAGCCGTATCCTGATGGATACTAACCTGACACCAGAACAGGGCAACTATCTGAAAACGATCCATGTCAGTGCAATCACGCTGGGTAATATTTTCAATGATATCATTGAGTTGGATAAGATTGAACGCCGAAAAGTCCAGCTCGACAGCCAGCCCATTGATTTTACCAGTTTTATAGCGGATTTGGAGAACATATCCGGATTGCTGGCGCAGCCAAAAGGGATCCGTTTTGTATTGGAACCTGAGCTGCCACTGCCCGCCAGAATACTGGCTGATGGAACCCGCCTGCGCCAGATCCTATGGAATTTAATCGGTAATGCCGTGAAGTTTTCCCAGAAGGGAGAGATCAGGGTTCGTATCTGGCGTGAAAAAGGGGATCGCCTGCTGTTTGAAGTGACTGATTCCGGTATTGGCATCCCTGCTGATGAATTAGAAAAAATCTTCGCCATGTATTATCAGGTACGAGACAGTGCTGGTGGTCGCCCGGCAACCGGGACAGGGATCGGGCTGGCAGTATCGAAACGGCTTGCACAGGCTATGGGTGGCGATATCACAGTCAATAGTACAGTCGGAAAAGGCTCCTGTTTTACTTTATCTATCATTGCTCCTGCGATTGATGAAAACCCGGAAGGGGCGGAAGAAGAAGACGCATTGCCATTACCAGCCCTCAATATTCTATTGGTTGAGGATATTGAACTGAATGTGATTGTTGCCCGTTCTGTTCTGGAGAAACTGGGTAATAGTGTCGATGTGGCTATGACTGGCGGCGATGCTCTGGATATGTTTGATCCTGATGAATATGATCTGGTGCTGCTTGATATTCAGTTACCGGATATGACGGGTCTGGATGTTGCCCGCGAATTACATCAACGTTATCCGAATCACACGCTTCCTCCTTTGATTGCGCTGACTGCCAATGTATTGAAAGACAAAAAAGAATATCTTGATGCAGGCATGGATGAAGTACTCAGTAAGCCGCTTTCTGTTAAGGAATTGACTGCGGTAATGGAAAAATTCTGGGGTAAGTCAGCGGCGGCTGAAACTGTATTACCGGAATTCACTGAGCCGAAGAAAGAGGAAGAGTTACTCGATACTGAGATGCTTAACCAGTATATCGATCTGGTCGGGCCGAAAATGGTCATCGATAACCTGTCCATTTTTGAGGACATGATGCCAGGCTACCTTGCCCTATTGGATTCAAATATGACGGCGAGAGACCAAAAAGGGATTGCAGAAGAGGCTCATAAAATTAAAGGCGCTGCTGGCTCTGTGGGATTACGTCACCTGCAACAGTTAGCACAGCAGATCCAGTCACCGGGTTTGCCCGCGTGGTGGGATAACGTACAAGAGTGGGTAGATGAGTTAAATCTGGAATGGAAAAATGATACGGAAACATTAAGAAACTGGTTAACGGGCGCTACAAAAAAATAACCCCAACCGAAGTTGGGGTGCGCGAATACTGCGCCAACACCAGGGAAACTTGTTTACCCGCTAATCTAAGATTTTTTTTAGGCGCGAGTAATTTGAGAATTCTTTCACACAGAACACAAGTACCAACATAGCAAAGATAAGATTTTTTGTTACAAGATTCATTAAAATCTGTGATGAAGATTGGTGTTTAACCCTCTAAGGGGTTAAGCATTAATCTACTACAAATGGAGATAAATATGAAATCTGTTGCAGTGATATTAAGTGGATGTGGGGTCTATGACGGGAGTGAAATCCATGAATCAGTCCTAACTATGCTCTCTTTGAGCCGTTTAGGCGCTGAAATGTCTTTTTTTTCTCCAGATGAGTCACAACATCATGTAATTAATCATCTTAATGGAGAGGAGAAACAAGAAATACGTCACATAATGGAAGAATCATCCCGCATAACAAGAGGTAATATTCAGCCATTATCTGAAATTAATGCCGATACATTGGATGCACTTATCGTTCCCGGAGGTTTTGGCGCAGCTAAAAATTTAAGTAATTTCGCCTTTAAAGGATTTGAGTGTGAAATAAATAAAGAATTTTTTAGTGTTATTCATAATATGCACAAAAAAGGCAAGCCGATGGGGTTTATGTGTATTGCTCCTGTGATGGTGCCTAAAATATTAGGCGAACCGATAAAAGTCACTATAGGTAATGATCCTGAAACGGTATCACAGATAGAGAAAATGGGCGGGGTTCATGTTGAATGCCCGGTTGACGACATTGTTATTGATTTTGAAAACAAAATTGTAACAACCCCAGCATATATGCTGGCTCAATCCTTGTCTGAGGCTGAAATAGGGATCGATAAATTAGTCAGAAAAATATTGGAAATGATTGAGTAATAGGATGAGAAATCCTTTTTCAATATTATGGCGCTGGTTGAAGAAAATTGTGATTACGATCACTCTTTTATGGTTTGTTGCAGTAATCACATTTTCATTTCTGCCAGTGCCGTTTTCTATGGTGATGCTGGAAAGACAGGTAGATGCGTTAATCTCAATTAATTTATCTTATGTTTCTCGCTCTAGTTGGGTGGACCAAGATCAAATCTCACCTTATATAGCATTAGCCGTGATTGCTGCCGAGGATCAACGGTTTCCGGAACACTGGGGATTTGATTTTTCTGCGATAAAAATGGCGGTGGAACATAATAAAAAAGATCAGAAACGGATACGTGGTGCTTCCACCATCACTCAGCAAACCGCCAAGAATTTATTCCTGTGGGAAGGGCGCAGTTGGGTAAGGAAAGGTCTGGAGGCGGGAATGGCAATGGTTCTGGAACTGGTATGGTCAAAGAAACGTATTCTGACTGTCTATCTGAATATTGCTGAATTTGGCAGGGGAATTTTTGGTGTGGAAGCCGCTTCCCGGCACTATTTCGGTAAACCAGCCAGCCGGCTGACCGCTTCTGAAGCGGCTCTTCTGGCGGCAGTATTACCTAATCCGATACGCTATCGGGTTGATGCACCTTCTGCCTATGTGCTGCAACGCCAGCAATGGATATTACGTCAAATGCAGTTATTGGGAGGGAAGCATTTTCTGACTCGAATAAACTGAAGATATAGTGTTGTGGTATTGCCGGAAAGACGGTGAATATAGAAGTACAAGCAGAGCGCCCTGTTTTCATGCTGCTCTGCTTGTAAAAATAACCCGGCGGTTGTTAGTCGAGATAAGTAAATGCGGTGGTTACACGTTTAATGCCATCAGTTTCACTGGCAATTTTCGCCGCATCAGCACCTTCCTGTCTGGTTACAATCCCGAATAAAAAGACTTCGCCATTTTCAGTCACCACTTTGATATTTGATGACTTCACAGCATCGCTGGCCAGAATTTTTGAACGAACTTTCGTTGTCAGCCAGGCATCCACTGAGGCAGCACCAAGAGAAACGGGTTTCCCTTGTCTAATTTCGTTATAGACCACACTGACACCTTCAGTTCTCGACGCTATCTGTTTTGCCCGCTCTGCCAGCTGCATATCCGGGCTTTGTCCGGTTAACAGAACCTTTCCCTGATAAACCGTCGTGACGATACGGGTCTGAGACTTAATTTGTGGATCTTTGCTTATGGCATTACTGACACGGGCTTCCAGAGTCGTATCATCCACCTGTTGCCCAACCGTCCGTGGGTCCGTACCTGCTTTGGTAGCAATTGCTGCGGAGCCTACAAGGGCTGCACCAATACACCCCTGTAGTAACATTGTGCTGCAAAATACCAGTAATAAAGAGAGTAACCGCATTATTTGGCTCCTTAGTCATCCTGATGAGGAAATAAAGTATTATCGATTAAGTCACACAGACAGTTGATTGTCAGCATATGGACTTCCTGAATCCTGACACTGTGATGGGAAGGAATACGGATTTCCACATCCTGTGGTCCCAGTAACCCTGCTAACTCACCGCCATCGAAACCTGTCAGTGCAACAATGGTCATATCGCGGGTAACGGCTGCTTCTACGGCTTTAATGATAGCCCGGCTGTTACCATGCGTAGAAATAGCCAGCAGAACATCTCCGGCCTGCCCCAGAGCCCGGACCTGCTTAGCGTAGATTTCTTCCGGCTGCCTGCTGCCGGCGATGGCAGTGATAACAACATTATCAGCATTCAGTGACAATGCTGGCAGACTTGGCCGCTCTGTTTCAAATCTATTTATCATACTGGCGGCAAAACGCTGTGCTGTTGCGGCGGATCCGCCATTGCCACAGCACAGGATCTTGTTGCCATTCAGCAGTGATTGAACCATCATCATTGCGGCGCGTGAAATGGCGTCCGGTAATGCCTCTGCTGCTGCGATTTGCGTTTGAATACTTTCTGTAAAGCAGACTTTAATTCTATCCAGCACGTTATGACCTATATTATTGATAATATATTTATTGAAATTCAGAACCTATCAGATAGGTTTTCATTTAAATTGAAGGCATCTTTCAGCCATTCAAATTTCTGACCGGTAATTGCGCAAACATCAAAACGGCAGGCCGCAGTATCAAGAGATTCGTTACGCTGGTAAAGCCAGACCGAAGCCGTATGCAATAACTTTCTGCGTTTGCTCTGGGTAATTGTAGCAATGGCATCACCATATTGTGCATTCTGGCGGAAACGAACTTCAACGAAAACCCACACCTGCTTGTCACGCATGATCAGATCGATTTCTCCGCCACGAATTTTCACATTCTCCGCAATAAACACAAGACCCTGTTTTTGCAGAAACTGTTTAACCTGCTGTTCGTAATGGCATCCCTGCGCGTAACGATTAATTTGGGGCTTTTTCATCCTGAAATTACCACTCAAAAGAAGATGTTATTTATCGGGCTGACTTACTGCATTCTGGCTCTACCCAGCATGATTGTCAGTAGCTGAGTTCTCTGTAGCACTGTTCAGCGTGCTGTCAGTATTTTCGGCTGCGTTATTTTCTGTCATACGGCTCTCCAGCATAATGCGCCCATTGCTGAATTGCATCCACGGCAACTGGCGATATATTGTACAATCATTTGTGGCAGAGAGTTCACCAGATTCGCCATTCATATTGAAACCGCTGGCTTGTTGTAGCTGGGTAAAGTGATTAGCCAGTGACCAGGCGTCAATTCCCATTGCGTAGAGGCGCATCAGAGAGTAATCATTCCCGAACTTACTGGCAGCCTGCCTCATCAGTGGAACATTCGCTCCCGTCAATAATGGGACATCGCTGAACTGCATACCATCCATTTCCAGACGAAAATCCGGGCCTGCATCGGCTTTATTACTGCGTGAGCTGGCATAAAGAGCCGGTTTTTTGCGGGAGCTGATTGCCATATCAATCATTGGCTTGATGAGTGTCAGTTCATCGGTTGTTGCCACAATATAGACCGCATCAACCGGGCCACGAGATGTGCTGGTGACAACGGCTAAGTGCTTATCTGCTTGTGTTGTATCGGCAAATTGCGTTTCATTGTCGTCAGGAACAGAATTGCTGACCGGAATTGCCGTTCCGGACATACGGATGCCGGCCCCCCGATTCATAGATTGTCTCATTTCCGCCACTGTACCGAAGGATTGTTGTAATACTTCAGAACCCCCCAATTTCTGCCATTCAGTTGCGAAGGCATTTGCCACTCTGTTGCCTAATACGGAGCGTGGTACTAATACCAGTGGATTATGTTTCTGCTGCTGCCAGATGTGCTGCGCTGCGCTTTTAGCTTCGTCCTCAGGTGACAGGGAGAAGTAACAGAAATTAGGATGAAGTTGTGTTGTATCCGGTTTATTCAATGCCAGAATATTTAACGGAGTATTTATCTGTACCAACTGTTCTACCTGAGGTTTCAGCAGAGGGCCAACGACGAGTGTTACTCCGTCCTGCTCCGCCTGTGCCAGCAGATTAGCCAAAGGCTGGCTGTCGGTATCATAGATTTTCACCACCTGATGATTGACAGGAACTGAATTAATGGTGAATTGCCCTGCCATATCCGTTTCCGTTGTATCCGCTGTTATTTCTTGATCGGCTTCCACTGCGTTGGTAATGCTGCTATCAGCAGAATTCGTGTCAACAGAATCGGTATCAACAGAAGTATTATCGACAGCGCCACTAGGCGTTACAGCGGATGTACTTACAGGTAGCTCAGGCTTTGGCAATCCTTTTTGTGCATCCAGAAACCCCTGACGAATTGCATCACCAAATGCTTTCGCCTGACCACTCAAAGGCAGGAAAAGCCCGATACTGGCCTGTTGGTTTTGAGTAACATGTAACATTTGTTTCAGAGAAGAAGGCAAGCTCTGAACAGCGGGGTTTTCCGGATAACGAATTTGCCAGTCCCGAATGGCCGAACGAAGTTTGTCCGCATCCTGCTTATTAGCCTGATAAGCGTTGAGCAGGTCGAGCCAACCCTGAAGAGTGTATTCATTGGCATTAATGACCAGTTCACTGAGCTGCTGGGAAGTAAGATGAGTCAGGGCCTGCCAAGTATCATCAATATTTTGCTGATGTGCGGCTTCATTTTCTATATTGGGTTCCAGTGCAATATAAGCACGGATGACTTCCAGAGAAGGCTGGTTGCCGGCATTATCAATAATGGCCTGATAGCGGTTAATCTCTGCGCTGATCTTGTCTTGTGGCTCAGAAGGTGGTTGCCCTTGTGGTGTAGGCATGGTACACCCTGCAATAATCATAGTTGTCAGCAATGCTGTGCAGACTAAACCAGTTTTGAAACGCACAAAAATTGAGGGAAGCATACTGTATCCAGTGATGTTTTTTTCAAAGATGCTCAATTTTAAATCGGTCATTCGGATGAAACAATGAATCAAACCAATCGAGCAGTGGTTACGACATCTACGCTGTATGTTGTGCCAACTCCTATCGGAAATCTGGGGGATATCACTCAGCGCGCACTTGAAGTTCTTAAACATGTCGATTTGATTGCTGCCGAAGATACGCGACATACCGGCCTGTTACTTCAACATTTTGCCATTAATGCGCGCATGTTCGCACTTCATGATCATAATGAACAGCAGAAAGCAGATCAATTAATTGCGAAATTACAACAGGGTTTAAGTATTGCGCTCGTCTCTGATGCCGGAACGCCATTAATTAATGATCCGGGATATCACCTTGTCCGCCGCTGTCGTGAAGCCGGAATTAGTGTTGTTCCGTTGCCGGGGCCTTGTGCGGCAATTGCGGCATTATCTGCTGCCGGTCTGCCTTCAGATCGGTTTTGCTATGAAGGTTTTCTGCCAGCCAAAAGCAAAGGGCGTCAGGATGCGCTGCGTGATTTGGCTCAGGAATCAAGGACAATGATTTTCTATGAAT
Source organism: Xenorhabdus sp. PB61.4 (assembly GCF_963894935.1). Taxonomy (NCBI): domain Bacteria; kingdom Pseudomonadati; phylum Pseudomonadota; class Gammaproteobacteria; order Enterobacterales; family Morganellaceae; genus Xenorhabdus; species Xenorhabdus sp. PB61.4. The sequence goes on along the minus strand of NZ_CAWQJR010000173.1, from coordinate 11,893 downwards.
CCACTCATCGTTTGCTGGACAGCTTAGAAGATATTGTTGAAGTCTGGGGAGCAGAGCGATATGTGGTATTGGCGCGAGAGCTGACGAAAACATGGGAATCTATTCAGGGTATGCCTGTGGGAGAATTACTGGCGTGGGTCAGGGAGGATGAAACTCGCCGTCGGGGAGAAATGGTGTTGATTGTCGAGGGGTATCACAAACCCGCAGATGACAGCCTCCCGCCGGAAGCATTACGGACACTGGCATTATTACAAAAAGAGCTGCCGTTGAAGAAAGCAGCGGCTTTGGCCGCTGAGATTCATGGCGTGAAGAAAAATGCTCTGTATCGCTATGCTATTGAGCAAAATGAAGCTGAAATATGAAAATGAGAAAATAAGGGGATGTATGAAAACTCCTATACATCAGGAAATAAACCCCTTATAATCCGCGCCGGAGTTGGCTAGACAGTCGCTGCTTTACTGCTCTCTTCGGGGAAAAGTAAAGGGGAGGAAAGTCCGGGCTCCACAGGGCAGGGTGCCAGATAACGTCTGGGAGGTGAAAGCCTACGACCAGTGCAACAGAGAGCAAACCGCCGATGGCTCACTTTTCTTCGTGAGAAGCTGAGATCAGGTAAGGGTGAAAGGGTGCGGTAAGAGCGCACCGCGCGGCTGGTAACAGTCCGTGGCACGGTAAACTCCACCCGGAGCAAGACCAAATAGAGGTTCACATGGTACGGCCCGTATCGAACCCGGGTAGGTTGCTTGAGCCAGCGCGTAAGTTCTGGCCTAGATGAATGATTGTCCACGACAGAACCCGGCTTATCGGCCAACTCCACAGATTCAGCCCCATAAAGCGTCAGCTTTATGGGGCTTCTTCTTTTATTTAGGATATTAATCAGAAAGTGGATCAGGATGATTGATTTCCCAAATCAATCAGCAGCCCCTGAAATGCAGAAGTTGCCCGCAGGTTCAGTTGTGTTTCATCCTGAATAAATATCCCATCCCCACACCTGATACTGGCATGTGTTGCTGTGCCAGATTTGCTGTCAGTATGAATTTCAGCATTACCGCTGACAGATTGTAGGTAAGCACGTCTCCCTTGTAACGGTACGTTATGAGCCTCACCAGCTTGTAGCATAAGGTAGCTTATCCACGCTGATTGGCGCAGGTGCATGCTGTTTTTTCCGGAAGCAGGTGAAGCCAGTAATATGAGTGGCTGAGCTGACAGCTTCTTGCACTGTACCGGTTGCGGAGCCTGATGTGGCTTGGCATCAAGCCAGATTTGCAGGCGATGCAGCGGTTTTTTCTTACTGAGATTATGCTCGCTGTAGCGTAGATCCTGACGAGCGGAAAATAGCAGACAGTCTCCCTGATGAGCCTGAATGTAGTTTCCTGCACTATCACGGTATTCCGCTTCACCCTGTAGAATAATATTCAGGATATCGACATGAGGATAAGCCTTTGGCTTGAGTTCTGTTTGTGGGGCAAGTATTTCCTGATTAAGTACTCGTAGTGCCCCGTAGTTCAAAAAATTTGGGTCAAAATAGTGACCGAATGAAAAAGTATACTGCGCTTTTAACCAACCGTAGTCGGCTTTTCCACACTGATTTGCTGTTCTGGTTATTATCATGAGTATGTTCTCCTTGCCACACACTGTCAGTCTCAATCTTAATTATCTGGACGTTGAAATGTTAGCCAGTTAATCTGCTCCCTATATTCAAATTTACTGACTGAGAAATTGTGGGTAACGGACATATATGGGTAAAGAATTATGGGTAAAGAACGAGCGTTAACACTGGAATCCCTGCGGGTTATGGATGCAATAGAACGTCGGGGAAGTTTTGCGGCCGCAGCGGATGAATTGGGAAGAGTGCCCTCTGCATTAAGTTATACCATGCAGAAACTGGAAGAAGAGCTGGATGTTGTGCTGTTTGACCGCTCCGGACATCGGACAAAATTTACCAATGTTGGCCGAATGTTGCTTGATAGGGGCAGGGTACTGCTTGAAGCAGCGGACAAGCTCACCACAGATGCACAGGCGCTTGCTCGTGGCTGGGAAACCCATTTATTTATCGTCTGTGAAGCCTTGTTTCCTGTTGAGTCACTTTTTCCCCTTGTGGACAAGCTGGCGAATAAATCGAATACTCAGCTTTCATTGGTTACAGAAGTGCTGGCAGGTGCCTGGGAACGCCTGGAAACTGGCTATGCAGATATTGTCATTGCGCCAGATCTTCATTTCAGGGCATCAGCAGAAATCAACTCACGCCCTCTTTACTCCATCAAAAATGTTTATGTTGCCAGTATGGATCATCCTATCCACAATGAACCGGAACCTTTATCCGATGCTACGCGGGTTAAATACCGCGGGATAGCGGTAGCTGATACGGCAAGAGAACGCCCGGTGCTGACAGTCCAGCTACTGGATAAGCAACCCCGGTTAACGGTCAGTTCTCTGGAAAATAAACGGCGGGCGCTGTTGGCCGGTCTGGGGGTCGCAACAATGCCCTATCCGATGGTGGAGAAAGATATTGCAGAAGGCCGTCTGCGGGTTGTTGGTTCGGAATATATCCATGAAACTAACATTATTATGGCATGGCGGCGTGACCGGATGGGAGAAGCCAAGGCATGGTGCCTGCGGGAAATTCCTAAATTATTCAAGTAGCCATTATCAAAAAGCCCCTGAGTGAGGGGCTTTGATGTATGAGGGTATTTTGTATTATGGCAGGTAATTACCAGTTCTTTTTCAGCAAACGGTCAATACTGAATTTGCCCGGTCCCATCATTGCCAGCAACAGATAACCTGCACCGATAGAGAAGTTTTTCAGGAACATCGTCTGGTTCATACCATCTGAAAAATCATAGTGGAACAGCAGTGCGGTCAGGATACAGAAAATAAAAGTAAATACGGCTGTCGTACGGGTCAACAATCCGAACAGCACAGCGAGGCCGCCGCCGAGTTCAAGCAAGATAGTGAGTGGCAGTAAAATGCCGGGCACGTGCATTGCTTCCATGAATTCCTGTGTGCCTGCATAAGCACTCCCTAACTTCCCATAGCCTGCAATAATGAACAGGACTGAAATTAAAATACGTGCGACTAATAAACCACTATCTTCAAATTTTTTCATGAACGTCTCCAGGCGTGTGTTCTAAAAAGCACAATTAAGCTCATCATTTATTGATGGTATTTGTTGATGGAGAGTATTCTAAGGAGAGGTGTCATTGGTTGATAGTAAGGAATATTAACAATTTAATGCAATTTTTTTGAAGGAATACCTCAATATACGTAAAGAGATTTGAAAAAGAATAATCCGGTAGAAAATATTAACGCCTGTTAAAGATATTACGGGCAGTATCAATGAGTTTCCAGACGCCAAGCATACGGAGCGACCAACGATAAAGCTTTTTAGGGTGGCGGATGCCATAGAGCAGTAATATGCCACTGCCGACCGCAAAATAAGGCTTGAAAGAGAGCAGTGTCTGCCAGCTATGATCGTAAGTGCGGGTAAGGGCGAGCCACTGTTGACCGTGCTCTGAAAGAGACTGACGCTGTAGCTGGATTTGTTGCAGTAATGCCTGCTTGTGCTCTTTCCGTTGCAGGCGTCGCGGCTTATTCATGGTCATTTTCCAACATATTGCGATCGATTCTGAGTTGCTCTCGGGTGGCATTAAAAAAAGCCAGATGGCGGGATTTTCTGATAGTCCAAATCGTGCCAAGCACGGCGAGAAGCAGTAAGGTTCCTGCGGCAATAGCGATAATGGTCATCTGGTAGACCGGATCAACGGCCAGAAAGACCAGTATTAACAAACATGTTATGCCAAGGGCTGCGAATAACAGCGTGAACCCTACCAGCAACAGTAATTTCACCAGCGTGGCGGCGCCCTCTTCCAGCTCAACTGCTGCAAGCTGAACTCGGGTTTCAACCATGCCGACAATCAGAGTTGCTACTCGCCGTAAGGTATTAAATATTCCTCTCCCCGGGCCTTGTGAATGGGGTAATTGCGTCATATTAGATATTAGCGTCTTGCCAGTAATACACCCAGTACGATGCCTACTGCTGCACCGATACCCACACCAGTCCAGGGATTATCGCGGACATAATTATCTGCACGACCGGCTATTTCTTTGGTCTGGCCTGTGAGTTTATCGCCGGCATCACTGATAACAGTGCGGGCATCTTTCAACATTTTCTCTGCTTTATTGCGAATTTTCTCCAGTTCTGCTTTGGATTGTTCACCAGAGCTGTTGAGAACTTCTTCCAGAGTATCCGCAAGGGACTGTAATTCAGCACGTAATTCGTCAGAGTTTTTTTTCTGTGGCATGGAATTCTCCTCGTATATATACGGTGAATGAATTTCTACCATAGACGTTTTTATAAGGAGTTTAAAGGCAAGATGGTGAAAAATTATCACATGATGCGACAGATTAATCCGAAATACATAGCAGGAATTGGTGTTCAAACCCCCTGCAACATGGTTATCTGCAATGCTACAGGGGAAATAAAGAGGGAGAATTATTGGGTAGAATTATTTGTGCGTTTTTTGCGCCAGATAAACGTCAGGCTACCAATTAAACCGATCAGTAACAGACCTACAGGCAGCAGCACCAGAAAGTTCATCAGATACTGTTCATACTCGCGGAATAGGGGGCTTTTACCGAGGGCATAGCCCAGAGTCATCAGGATAATGACCCATAGGAAACCACTGAGCCAATTGAATATCTGAAAACGTGTATTATTCAGCCCGGCAAGACCTGCCAGTGTGGGCAGTAATGTTCTGACAAAAGCGATGAAACGGCCGATTAGCAGTGCTGACAAGCCATGACGATGGAAGAGATTATGGGCACGTTGATGATAATGGGGAGGAAGATGGGACAGCCATCCCTGCACTAATTTTGTGTTCCCCAACCAGCGTCCCTGAAGATAGCCAACCCAGCAACCGAGACTCGCACCCGCGGTAAGAACAATTAATGTAATGGAAAAATCCATTGTATCCTGAGCAACCAGAACGCCAACTAATATCAGTAAACTATCACCGGGCAAAAATGCCGCAGGTAACACCCCATTTTCCAGAAACAGGATTGTGAATAGCAGAAGGTAAATGACCCAAACTAATGATGGGTTAGATAGTGTTGCGTAATCTTGGTGCCAAAGTGCATAAATAAGGTCTGTTACAATTTCCATCAAATGTTCCTAAAACGCGGGTTAAGGATTACATCTTACTTTTATGGTGTATTTATGATTTTTTACTATTAAATAATCATAATATACAAAAAGTTATATACGGATTGACAATTATGATCCTTCAAACTCCTTTCGAATGGCATGAATAAATGACAGGGACACTCTAACAAAATCATCAGTAGTGAAACAGAAAATTTTGGTGAGCAATTGAACATTTGTATGAATATAAAAGTAATATCGTCCAGAGATATCAATTAATTAATTCAGTTAAGAAGTTTGCATAAAATAACTCTGTTTTCTGATTTTCCCTGTTGTATAGCTGTATTTCTGCTTTTTCCAGCCAGAAAAACTTCGTTTTATCATCACATAGTAAAAAAAATCCATAAATAATATTGGAGATAATGCCGGTGATGGTGACTATCGCCAAAGCGGGTAATTCATATAACATTTTGATTGTAAAATATAAATTTTAATCCTCATTCCTTTTGGGATTTCAGGGATGCCTGATGAAATAGGAAATGTGTAGAATGGATCACACAAATGTGACTATTTTGTTATCACTTGTTGAGTTGGTTGTATATTTTTATTAATTATTATTTTCATTTTTCTGAACTTTCCTACTACTGGAAAAGCAAACACAAAACCAACAGGCTGATTAAGCCAAAATATCAAATGGATAGGCTATGGAAAAACAACAAAAAGGCTTTGTGCAATATATTGTACAGGGAAGCCTAGTCACACAAATTATTATCGGATTAATTGCAGGGATATTACTGGCATGGATAATGCCTTCTGCTGCTCAATCAACCAGCTTATTAGGTGAGCTCTTTGTCGGTGCTTTGAAAGCAGTTGCACCGGTTCTGGTTTGGGTTCTGGTTATGTCTTCTATTGCTAATCATAAGAAAGGCCAGAAAACGAATATCCGACCGATTGTCGTTCTCTATATTATGGGAACCTTCCTTGCTGCTGTTGTCGCTGTGATCGGCAGTATTTTATTCCCGTCAACATTAATACTGGTGACGAATGAAGCTCAAATGTCACCACCAGATAATATCATTGAAGTATTGAAGGGAGTATTGCTCAATGTGGTTGCTAACCCAATTGATGCGATATTAAAAGGGAATTATGTTGGTATTCTGGCATGGTCAATCGGGCTGGGTATCGCATTACGCCACGCGAAGGAATCTACCAAATCAGTGGTTCAGGATTTGGCTGAAGCGGTGACTCAGGTTGTTCGTGTTGTTATTCGTCTGGCTCCTCTCGGGATTTTTGGTCTGGTTGCTTCCACTATTGCCACAACAGGCTTCGATACATTACTCGGTTATGGACATCTATTGGTTGTACTTCTGAGCTGTATGATTGTTGTTGTACTGGTTGTTAACCCATTAATTGTATATTGGAAGATACGTCGCAACCCTTACCCACTGGTTTTTGACTGCCTGCGTGAAAGTGGTGTGACCGCTTTCTTTACCCGCAGTTCTGCTGCCAATATCCCGGTTAACATGGCAATGTGCCGCCGTATGAATCTGGATGAGGATACCTATTCAGTCTCAATTCCATTGGGAGCAACGATCAATATGACGGGTGCTGCGGTGACCATCACGGTATTGACGCTGGCAGCGGTAAATACACTGGGTATACCTGTTGATATTCCAACGGCGATACTATTGAGTGTGGTTTCAGCAATTGCAGCATGTGGAGCATCAGGGATAGCAGGTGGATCATTATTATTAATCCCTCTCGCGTGCAGTATGTTCGGTATCTCCAATGAGATCTCCATGCAGGTTGTTGCGGTAGGTTTAATTATTGGTGTATTGCAGGATTCGGCTGAAACCGCCCTGAATTCCTCAACAGATGTATTGTTTACTGCCGCAGCCTGTCAGGCTGAAGATGCCAAACAGGTACCTGAAGAGTTAGCACGGCGCTAATGATAAACAGCAAGAGTGACAATAAGTGATAGGTTTATTGTCACTCTTCTTTTATCCGCGCTTCATTTGTATTAACTTTTCATTTCTGCACTAAATCTTTACTGCCAGCCGGGTTCCCTGATCAATCGCTCTGCGGGCATCCAGCTCGGCTGCGACATCGGCTCCACCAATTAAATGTACACTTTTACCCATATCCTGTAGTGGCTGATACAGCGCTTTCAGAGGCTCCTGTCCTGCGCAGATCACCACATTATCGACTTCAAGACATTGCTGTTCACCTTCACGGCTGATATGTAATCCTTGATCATCAATTTTCAGGTACTGAACATTATTCAGCATCGTGATGCCACGCATCGAGAGACTGGCCCGGTGGATCCAGCCAGTGGTTTTACCCAGACCTTCCCCGACTTTAGTCTCTTTGCGTTGTAACAGATAAATCTTCCGGGGCGAGAGTTCCACTCGTGCGCCTTCTGGCTGTAATCCACCTCGGTGAGAAAGCGTCTGGTCGATCCCCCACTCCTGAGAGAATGCGTGGCTGCTCAGGCTGGTGCTTTGTCCACTCTGGCTCAGATACTCCGCAGTATCAAAACCAATCCCACCGGCACCGATAATAGCAACGCGTGGCCCGACATGACGTTTATGCTTTAACACATCCAGATAAGTCAGGACTTTTTCATGGTGAATGCCATCAATAGCGGGTGTCCGTGGTGTAATGCCGCTGGCAATGACGACTTCATCAAACGCAGCAAGTTGTTCTGCTGTTGCAGTGTGATTAAGTCTGACGTCAACACCATTCAGTGCCAACTGGCGTTCAAAATAGCGCAGTGTTTCATGGAACTCTTCTTTACCCGGGATCTGCTTAGCAATATTAAATTGCCCGCCAATTTTATTTTCACGCTCAAATAATGTGACATGATGCCCGCGGCTGGCGGCTGTGGTAGCGAAGGATAAACCCGCCGGCCCGGCTCCGACTACGGCAATAGTTTTAGGAGAAGTCACGGGTTCAGCAATAAATTCTGTTTCATGGCAGGCGCGTGGATTGACCAGACATGAAGTCAGTTTGCCGACAAATATTCTGTCCAGACACGCCTGATTACAGCCAATACAGGTGTTGATTTCATCCGCCCGATTTTGTTCTGCTTTTAGCATAAATTCCGCATCGGCCAGAAAAGGACGCGCCATAGAAACCATATCGGCACAGCCCTCGTTGAGTATCTGCTCTGCAACATGGGGATCATTGATACGGTTAGTTGTAATCAAAGGAATTGTGACTTTTCCCATCAGTTTTTTGGTCACCCAGCTAAATCCGGCTCTGGGCACCATTGTGGCGATTGTCGGGATACGGGCTTCATGCCAGCCAATACCGGTATTGATGATGGAGGCTCCAGCCTGTTCAATGGCCTGAGCAAGTTGCTCGATTTCCTGCCAGTCGGAACCTTCTTCCACTAAATCCAGCATGGAAAGGCGATAAATAATGATGAACTGTTCCCCGACGATAGCGCGCACAGCTTTGACAATTTCTATGGCAAAACGCATGCGGTTTTCGAAACTGCCTCCCCATTGATCCTGCCGATGGTTAGTGCGGGCAACCAGAAACTGATTAATGAGATAGCCTTCTGACCCCATGATTTCAACACCATCATACCCGGCTTGCTGCGCCAGTTGAGCACAGCGCGCAAAGTCACTGATGGTTTGTTGTATATCTTCTTCAGTCATTTCTTTAGGGATAAATGGATTAATCGGAGCCTGAAGAGCAGAAGGAGCAACCAGTTTTTTTTGATAGCTATAACGCCCGGTATGCAGGATCTGGAGAGCAATTTTGCCACCGGCTTGATGTACTGCATCTGTAATGAACTTATGGTGAGGTAACTCATCTTCACTGTTCAGCACACTTGCACCTGCCGAAACTACGCCTTGTGGATTGGGAGAAATACCCCCTGTGACAATAAGGGCAACCCCTCCAGCAGCCCGTTCGGCATAGAATTGAGCCAGCCTTCGGGTTCCGTCAGGATGTTCTTCAAGCCCTGTATGCATCGAACCCATCAGGACGCGGTTCTTTAAGGTAGTAAAGCCTAAATCCAGAGGGGTAAATAAGTGAGGGTAATTGCTCATTACAGTCTCCATCGAATAATTTGACGACTCACACATTATTATTGTTTTCAATATGGCTTAGCTATTCGCTAAGTGGTCGGATGAGATTGGTACAAATTTAGACGGTTCCAGTCTGATTGGAATCACTTTGTGAATTGATTGTGACAGATATCATGAAATCATCTTACTCAATGGGTTTGAAGATTTAGTTAAATAAAGTTTCATTTTGAATAAATCCCACAAAAAACACTTCACATGAATGTAATATTTATTTAACTTTCATTTAAGATAATGAGGATTTTTTCAGTTACCCTGCCGTCGGTAAAAATCAGCCTTATTCATAGGTTGTCTTTAAAAATAGTGCGCAGCAGTAAAAAGTAAAAATATCCAAGGATAACAACATAATGCAAAACATAACTGAACAAGTCACTTTAACAGGAAAACATGTCACTTTAGTACCTTTGACGCAGGAAAGGCATGATGAGTTCGTCAACGCTATTGAAGATGGTCAATTACATCAGTTGTGGTGCGCTAATGTACCTGCTCCGGATGGTTTGAAAGCTGAAATTGATCGCCGTCTGGGCTTACATGCACAGGGAAAAATGCTACCTTTCGCTGTTATTGATAATCAAAGGAATGTGGCAGTAGGTATGACATCCTATATGAATATTGATGACACGCTTCCCAGGCTGGAAATTGGTTCGACCTGGTATGCTAAATCAGCGCAACGCACGCCTATTAATACAGAAACAAAATACCTGTTAATGGAGTACGCGTTTGAAAAACTCGGTTGTGTTGCGTTGGAGATACGCACTCATTTTCTGAATCAACAGAGTCGCAGGGCAATTGAACGCTTGGGGGCAAAGCTGGATGGCATACTGCGCAATCACTTACGGGCAAAAAATGGCTCAATTAGGGATACTTGCGTATACAGTATAGTACTCAGCGAATGGCCTGCCATAAAAACGCATCTTACATGGTTAATGGCGAAGCCTCGCTGAATGTCGTATCAGAAAACTCGTTTTTTGTGATGATTATTAATGGGTGAGAGCGCTTTTAATATGGCTCTCCAAATCATCCAGTAACTGATAACGGCGACGATATTCTGAGCGTTTTTTGCTGGGGATCTCATCCAGTGGTTTTCTTTCAATGATTGATGGCAGATGAAAATCGTTATTATCTTTTCTGGAACCACTCAGAGATTCCCAGAACGCATTATAGTCAGCCACCATCAGGTGTTTTTTCTTATGCCAATAACGGATACTGCGATAGATATGAGTTTCGTTGCTGACGGCTAAGATCTGCTCACAGTTGGTATGTTCAGCAAAACGGCAAATAGACTCGATCAGTAAACGTTTAGGGAATAAACCATGACACTCTTTTGTTGCATTACGGATAATATCCAGAGAATTATCCCCTTTAGCAGGGCCTTGTAATACACCGATAAATAAAGTTTGCTTGCCATTAATTTTTAATAAAGTGAATGCACATTTTGCCAGAATGACATTCTCTTCTGTAGTCATATATAAAGATAGTTCACCTTCTTTATTCAGATTATCCAAAGAGTCTATATATATATTAAACGACTCGTTTTTCCCCTGAATAGTTGCCAGTAAATAAGCATCAGTATTAAATATCTTGTCAATAACAGTCGGAGCAAGCTGTTGAAATAAAATTTTATAATGCTCACTAATTGCATGAACAATCTGGTTTCGTTTGAAATTAATACTTAAATATGGACGATGTGGTTTACAGGGTAAACTCGGTTGTTTTTTTAAAATATCCTGATAAATAGGTGTGTTGGCAATTCTGTCCAATAGTTTAAATGTAGAAACCGGCGTAAAAAAACTGCGTAAAGCAAATTTCGCCCGATTGCTCGAGGAGTGCCAGTGTAGCCCTGGTGTAATACGTTTCCCGACAAGGTCGGAAAACAGTTTTATGCCTGAATACGTTTTAGTTTCAGATTGTTGTAGATACTTCATTAGTTATAAATCCAAAATAATAAAAGCAGAGGCGCTATTCTACCACTTTTTTATTGGATATATACTCAACATCTTTCAAATTTTCTCTTTGGTGATCTATAGTTACTCGCTAAAGTTACTACTTTAATGAGTAGATGGTTATCAATGATCCCTAGAAAGCTGGCTATCTGAGCTTTATAATGTAGCTATGAGTCTGCCAAATATATCATATTGACTTTAAAGAATTCTTTAACTTTATCTAAATTATTTTTACATAAATTTTCATTTTACAGCATTTTCGATACAGACTATTTTTTTAGTGGATGTTGAATGATTTAATTTATTTCTTATTTAATGAGTGAACGAAGAATTATTTATAAGTAATTATACAACTGTTGATAAAATATTAACCCGGAATATTAAATAGCTTGTCAAAATGGTAGGAGTATCAAAGAAACTCGATCCTAAATTTGCGAAATTTTTGTTCCCAAAACGCAAAATCACAGAAAAAAGGATCGAGTCATGCTCATCATACCACCCACTTCACGAAATGAACGTCGGCAGATGAAAAAAATCGTTCAAAAAACATCTGATAAAAATTATGCTCGGCGGATCATGGGGATACTTCTACTGGGTAAAACACATTCTGTCCCCCAAGTGGCGAGGATACTTTGTTGCGCCGAATCTTCCGTTTGGCGTTGGCTGAAAAAGTTTAGAGAACAAGGGTGGGCAGGCTTACAGAGCTTACCTGCCGG
>NZ_CAWQJR010000172.1:0-32645 GCF_963894935.1 Xenorhabdus sp. PB61.4 | reverse complement strand
ATTCATGACAAGGTAGATAACTCCTTCCCTAGGGTAGTAGAACACCATATTACCTACTTTTTTAACTTAGATTCGTCTAATAATCGTAATTTCGCTTAAGTACAGAAAAATGCAATAAAATGAAAATTTATCTAACTTTCATTAGATACCATAAAGTTTAAAAATAGCATTTACATGTTACGGTTAAATACCAATCAAAGTGCACTTTCACACTAAATTTTCACCTTTAAAAACTCACAAGTTAGAGCATTTATTTTCACCGGTAAGAAAAAGAAAATAACTCAGCGCCTACTTTTATAACAATATCATTGTTAATGATTCCAATTCATATTGATAGCACTTACTACGATCTTAAAAAAGGGTTTTACGAGATATTTTGCGATCCATTTTTGCCAAAATGACAATATTCTCTATGGAAAATTTCATGTTTTGCTTAAAATCGATTCATTCTGTTGGAATATTCAGCATTAGTTCGAAAGGAAATTAGGCGTGAAACCAAAGAGCGTTATTGAGTGTATACACCATGGATTTCAAGATGCGTCGCGGCGGCAAGGGAGTTCATCCCCGGGAGCATAGGCAACTATGCGACTGGGGTGAACGAACGCAACCAATAAAGAAGCAACTTGAAAGACAAAGTGTATCTATCGTTAAACCTGCATATTCATTACTTCGTGGTACGCACTGACCAGCTTGTTTCTGACCTGAATACCCATTTGCAGTGAAATAGTGGCTTTCTGCATATTGACCATCACGTCATTAAGTTCCACGCCCGGTGTGCCCAGTGTGAAATCCTGTGCCTGTTTAGTTGCTTCTACGCGGGACAGATTTATTTTTTCTACCGCGGCGGTGAGCTGGCTGGCAAAGCCCCCTTTTACCTGCATAGGCTTGGCAATACTTGCTGCCTGTAATGCCTGCGCCTGCATCTGTTGCAGTACACCTTCAATTGCCTGAATTGACATAAAAACCTCGTGTTAAATCACCCTATTGATTACGTGATTAAATGCCATATTAGCCGTGGGCTGGTTGGCAGTTTTTTCAGGCTGCCACCGTAACATAGCCCTTTCAAACTAAAGCGGGTAATTAACGTAAAAATTCGAAGCTTATTGTGCCATTAAAAGATGTGTGAACAGCGAATAATGACGGGATTAATTATATCTATTGTATTTAAGTTGCATCACGGCGGCAAATTAAGCAATTCCCGGTGACACAGATAACGATGTCACTGAGGCGGATGCAGTCAGCAAAGAGGCAATTTGTAATAAAATGAAAGGTATAGAGATAGTTTTTTCGCTTGCGTATGGGGAGTCTGTTTTGTTACGCCACGCTTTTAGTATTCATGTTGACCAGCAAGGCAAGGATCGTCTATGAGTGCAGCAACAACCGACGCTGAGAATCCACAGAAGGGTTTCAGCGCTATCATCAACAGGATAAAAGCTGATCCAAAAGTTCCATTATTAGTTGCTGGCTCTGCTGCCATCGCTATTATCGTCGCCCTCTTTCTCTGGTTGCGCAGCCCTGATTATCGGGTGCTTTACAGCAATCTGAGTGATAAGGATGGCGGCGAGATCGTTACACAATTAACTCAAATGAATGTCCCTTACCGGTTTGCCGAAAACGGTGCCGCCATCATGATACCTACTGATAAGGTGCATGAAATCAGGCTGAAACTGGCACAACAGGGCTTACCGAAAGGTGGCGCTGCGGGTTTTGAGTTGTTGGATAAAGAAAAGTTCGGCATCAGCCAGTTCAGTGAACAGGTTAATTACCAGCGTGCACTGGAAGGTGAGTTGGCGCGCACTATCGAGTCTCTCGGCCCGGTGCAAAGTGCCCGCGTTCATCTGGCATTGCCAAAGCCTTCCCTGTTTGTCCGTGAGCAAAAGTCTCCTTCTGCTTCCGTAACAGTAGGATTGTTGCAGGGCCGTGCTCTGGATGAAGGGCAAATCAATGCCATTGTCCATATGGTTTCAAGCAGTGTGGCCGGATTGCCACCAAGCAATGTCACTATTGTGGATCAGGCCGGACGCCTGCTGACTCAATCCGATGCCAATGGGCGGGATTTGAATACCACCCAGTTGAAGTACATACAGGAAGTTGAAAACCGCTTCCAGCATCGCATTGAAACCATTCTGGCTCCTGTTGTCGGTCGTGGCAATGTTCATGCTCAGGTCACTGCGCAAGTCGATTTTTCCCGCCGTGAAGAAACTGCGGAAGAGTATAAGCCTAACCAGCCACCGAATCAGGCCGCTGTCCGTTCTAAACAGACCAGTGCCAGCGAACAAAGTGGCGGGCCATTGGTAGGTGGTGTGCCGGGAGCGCTGTCGAACCAGCCAAGTGCCGCACCAAGTGCGCCAATTGAGAAACCAAAAGGTAATGGTGACGACAAATCTGCTCAGGGGCGCAATGGCAATAACAGCTATGAGCGCATGATCAGTAATAACCGCAATAATCGTCATGATGAAACCATCAACTATGAAGTAGATCGCACTATCCGCCATACCCAGTTACAGGCTGGCGGCGTGGAGCGTCTCTCTGTTGCGGTTGTGGTCAACTATGCCACTGTTCAGGGCGAGAATGGCCCGGAAACTCAGGCGCTGACACCAGAACAGTTATCCCAGATTGAGTCACTGACTCGTGAGGCAATGGGCTTTTCTGCCGACCGTGGCGACAGCCTGAACGTTGTCAACACACCGTTCAATAATACCGCCGAAGTGATAGAAACGCTGCCGTTCTGGCAACACCCTGTCCTGCTGGAGAAATTACTGGAGCTGGGCCGTTGGTTACTGTTAGCACTGGTTGCATGGATGCTGTGGCGCAAGATGGTCGTGCCGCAAATTGCCAGAAAACGTGCTGCGGAAAAAGCCGCACTGGAAGCGCAGAAGAAACAGAATAAGCCTGCAACTGAATCCAATGCTGAAATGGATGAAAAAGTGCGCCGTCAGTTGGCTCGCCAGCGTGTCAATGCTGAGATTCAAAGCCAGCGTATCCGTGAACTTGCGGAAAAAGATCCTCGCGTAGTTGCGCTGGTGATCCGCCAATGGATGAGTAACGAACAATGAGTCTGACCGGAACAGAAAAAAGCGCCATCATGTTAATGACTCTGGGAGAAGATCAGGCGGCTGAGGTGTTTAAGCACCTGAACTCCCGGGAAGTACAACAGTTAAGTATTGCAATGGCGGGGATGAAACAAGTCTCCAACCAGCAACTGGCTGAAGTTATGGCCCAGTTTGAGGAAGATGCTGAGCAGTACGCTGCTCTGAGCATCAATGCCAACGACTATCTGCGCAGTGTGCTGGTGAAAGCACTGGGCGAAGAGCGGGCTTCCAGCCTGCTCGAGGATATCCTTGAATCACGCGATACCACAACCGGTATCGAAACACTCAACTTCATGGAGCCGCAGGCAGCGGCTGACATGATCCGCGATGAACATCCGCAGATCATTGCCACGATTCTGGTTCACCTGAACCGTGGTCAGGCGGCAGATATTCTCGCCATGTTTGATGATCGTCTGCGTAATGACGTCATGCTGCGTATTGCCACCTTTGGTGGTGTTCAGCCAGCCGCTCTGGCCGAGCTGACCGAAGTTCTGAACAACCTGCTGGATGGCCAGAACCTGAAACGCAGCAAAATGGGTGGTGTTCGTACTGCGGCTGAAATTATCAACCTGATGAAGAGCCAGCAGGAAGAGAGCGTTATCGATGCTGTCCGTACCTATGACGGCGAACTGGCACAGAAAATCATCGATGAAATGTTCCTGTTCGAAAACCTCATTGGCGTGGACGACCGCAGTATCCAGCGTCTGTTGCAGGAAGTTACTACCGATTCGCTGTTGGTTGCACTGAAAGGCTGCGATCAGGCACTGCGCGATCACTTCCTCAACAATATGTCGCAGCGTGCTGCTGAAATTATGCGTGATGACCTGGCAACCCGCGGTCCGGTTCGTATGTCTCAGGTAGAAGCTGAACAGAAAGCCATTCTACTTGTGGTTCGCCGTCTGGCCGAAAACGGGGAAATGATCCTGAATGGTGGTGATGATACCTATGTCTGATAATTCGAATAATGGAAACTGGCAGCGATGGCTGCCGGGTGAATTGACTCCGTGGGAAACATTACAAGCGAAACTGGAATCATCGGATGATATACAGGAGATTACCGAACAGGAGCGTTTACAGGAGCAGGCCAGAATACTCGACGAGCTGAAAGAACAGGCGCGTCAGGCGGGTCACGAGCAAGGTGTTGCGGAAGGTCATGCCCGTGGATATGAGCAGGGTGTCGAAGAAGGCCGGAAAGCAGGATTTGAACAGGGACTCAGGGAAGCCGGGGAACAACAGCAGGTTGTTATTGAACAGTGGAAAGATCTGTTGAGTGATTTCAGTCATTCACTGGATGGTCTGGATACGGTTGTTGCATCACGCCTGATGCAGCTTTCCCTGACGGCAGCGCACCATATTCTCGGCCAGCCGGCTGTGTGTGACGGCACTGCCCTGCTGAACCAAATCCGTGAGTTTATTCAGCAGGAACCCATGTTCAGTGGCAAGCCTCAATTGCGTGTTCATCCGCAAAATATCCCACTGGTTGAACAACAACTGGGCGAGATACTGGCTCTGCATGGCTGGCGTCTGGTTGCAGATAATAAATTGCATCCGGGAGGCTGTAAGGTCAGCGCTGATGAAGGTGATCTGGATGCCAGTCTGGCAACGCGCTGGCATGAAATGTGCCGTCTGGCGGTATCAGGAGAACTGTGATGACTGCGAGACTTGGGCGCTGGCTGGCGACATTAGATGGTATGGAAAAACGTCTGGAAAAAACGCCGAAAGTACGTCGTTACGGACGTCTGACCCGCGCCACGGGTCTGGTACTTGAAGCTACAGGTTTACATCTGCCACTGGGAGCAACCTGCCTTATTGAACGGCAAAATGGCAACACCCTTGAAGAAGTCGAAAGTGAAGTTGTCGGCTTCAATGGTGAAAAATTGCTGTTAATGCCTTTGGAGGAACTTGAAGGCATTGTGCCGGGTGCCCGTGTCTATGCACGTGCTTATGGTGAAGAAGCGGGTAGCGGACGGCGTTTACCTCTGGGGCCGGAATTACTTGGCAGGGTGCTGGATGGTGCAGGTCGCCCTCTCGATGGTTTACCTGCCCCGGATACCGGATATCGCGCCCCTTTGACCACACCTCCCATCAACCCCCTGCAACGTACTCCCATCAGTGATGTACTGGATGTGGGTGTACGTGCCATCAATGCGCTGCTAACCGTCGGGCGCGGGCAGCGAATGGGGTTATTTGCCGGTTCTGGTGTCGGTAAAAGTGTGCTCCTTGGCATGATGGCCCGTTATACGCAGGCAGACGTTATTGTGGTCGGCCTGATTGGTGAACGTGGCCGGGAAGTTAAAGATTTCATCGAAAATATTTTAGGTGAAGAAGGACGCGCGCGTTCCGTGGTTGTTGCGGCACCTGCTGACGTTTCGCCTCTACTGCGAATGCAGGGAGCTTCCTATGCAACCCGTATAGCAGAAGATTTTCGTGATCGCGGGAAGCATGTGTTGCTGATTATGGATTCTCTTACCCGTTACAGCATGGCGCAGCGTGAGATTGCACTGGCAATTGGTGAGCCACCGGCAACTAAGGGTTATCCCCCTTCTGTGTTCGCTAAATTACCGGCGTTGGTAGAACGGGCGGGTAATGGTGTCAGTGATGGCGGTTCAATCACCGCATTTTATACCGTCCTGACCGAAGGTGATGACCAGCAGGACCCGATTGCTGATTCAGCGCGGGCTATTCTGGACGGTCATATTGTCCTGTCCCGTGCCCTGGCTGAATCCGGGCATTATCCGGCTATCGATATTGAAGCATCAATCAGCCGTGCCATGACATCGCTGATTGATAATACCCATTATCGACAGGTGCAACATTTTAAACAGCTGCTTTCCAGCTACCAGCGCAACCGGGATCTGATTAATGTCGGTGCTTACGCTGCCGGTAGTGATCCTTTGCTGGATAGGGCAATTGAGTTGTATCCGCATATGGCTCAGTTCCTGCATCAAAACATTGAGGAACGCAGTGAATACGATGCAGCATGTGCCCAACTGCAACAGTTATTACCAAGTTAAGACCGCAACTTAACTATACCCGATGGATTTCGGGTTGCATCTTGGCGGCAAGGGAATGACAAATTCATCAAAAACGAATTTGTCCAGCCAGAAGCAGCCTGAAAGACGAAAGGTATAAAACGCTGAGGATAGACATGCAACAACACTCCCCTCTTGTGACTTTGCGCGAACTTGCTCAGGACGCAGCGGAAAAAGCCGCGACTCAACTGGCACAGATACGACAAAGCCATCAGCAAATGGAGCAACAACTCACGGCGTTAATGAGTTATCAGGATGAATATCGTACACGTTTGAACGACACACTAAGCAGCGGCATGTCCAGCTCGACCTGGCAAAATTACCAGCAGTTTATGAAAACACTGGAAATGGCCATCGAGCAACACAGATTACAGCTCAACCAATGGAAAAAACGGCTTGAGCAGGCTATGTCGCAGTGGCAGGAAAAACAGCAGCGTCTGAACGCGTTTGATACGCTGCAACAACGGGCAGAACATAGTTTGAAGTTACACCAGAATCGCATGGAGCAAAAACAAATGGATGAGTACGCACAACGTGGTGCACAACGGAGAATGAAACAATGAATCTCACTCTTTTGCCTACTGATTTAACACTTGAAAAAAGTGTGGGAAAAAATCAGCAAGCACTGAACTCCTCTCCGGGCAGTAACGCCCCTAAAGAGCAGGTGACTGAATTCGGCCAGATTCTCAGTGCAGAACAAAAAAACTCTGTTCAGACCGCTAAAAATCGCACAGATGGCAGTAATAGCGAATCTGGAGAGAAATATTCCACTGATAATCGGGATGAAGAAAAATTATCTTCTTCACTGGCTGTTGCTGGTCAGGTCGCCATACTGGATAAATCTTCTGCTTCAGGCTTTTCAGCATCCGGCAATGACGCAGAATTCACCTTATCTGAAGAGGATGATCCTCTGTCTGCTGAAATGTTAATTAACGCAATGCCCATTCAGCTGGCGGGATTAATCAACCATCGTCCGGCCGGTGAGGGTTCAGAAAGCTCAGATGATTTACTGAGTACTGAAAACAGTCTTGAGGATACATTATCCGACAGGAAACTAGCCGGTAAAAAGACTAAAGCCGATATAGCGCTGGTGGCGACAGATCCGGCTGAAGAAAATGATTTGGATAGCGATATCCGTTCTTTTACTACACAGCAGACAGCCTCAGCCACAAATCGTGCGGCTCTGGCACCAGCTACCGGAAAAGTAAAAGCCACCGCTAACGGCACTGAACAAAATTCAGAGTCATCTGTTAGCGGAAAAGGGGATATCGGAAAGGCGTTTCTATCAACACAAGGAGCAACAGCACTGGCTTCAGCTTCTGTAGAAACTTCTTCTTCCAATACACTACACAATTTGTTCAGTGCTCCCCTACTCACTACAGGCCATCAGGCTAACGGGCAGATCCAGCTGAATAATGCTCCCGCACCTTTCCTGAGCGCTCACCTCGGTAGTGAAGAGTGGCAGCAGCAACTCAATCAGCAGGTACTGTTTTTTAACCGGAACGGGCTGCAACAGGCAGAATTACGCTTACATCCACAGGAGCTGGGCGCCCTGCATATCCGCATGAATGTTGAAGATAATCAGGCACAGCTGCATTTTGTTTCGGCACATCAACATGTTCGTGCCGCTTTGGAAGCCGCTCTGCCTAACCTTCGCCTCTCACTGGCAGAAAACGGCATTCAGTTGGCTGAAAGCAGTGTGGGTAGTGATACATCAGGAAACTGGCAACAGGAACAGGCCGCTGATCCTCAACAGCATGCCAATACCGGTAGCCATACTGAAAACCATAGAGCACTGGCAGCAACACAGGCACCGGCAACTCATGAATCCACAATCCGGCTAACCCCTCAGCAACTGGCTTCAAGCCGGGGAGGCGTTGATATTTTCGCCTGATTATCTGCCTGATTTCATCATTTGCTGTCAGAACACTGCAAAAAAATGAAACAGAGCCGATAACAAACGAGTGAGTTAATGGTTTTTTCCGCGCTTTTTCCTGCCATTGCCGGAACAAAGACGCGGGATAATTGATGTTGAATTTGTTGGATAAGGAACTCCGCCACGGAATGCGCGGTGCCTTACTCCACTACAGAAAACAGGAATTTGTCTGTCCATGTCTGATTATAGCTACGAGCGTAAGCGCACAAAAACAATTTGGATGATACTGCTAATACTGATTGCCGTATTTAGTACCGCCATCGGAGGATATAGCTGGTGGACAATGAAGCAATCCGGCAATAACAGTACAGAAAAAGCCAAAATCATAAGTACTCCGGTATTCATGACACTGGAACCTTTTACCGTCAATCTGATAGACAACGAAGATCATTTTGATCGCGTTTTGTATGTCGGCGTGACGCTGCGTCTGTCTGATGAAATAACTCGTCAGCGCTTCCATGATTACCTTCCTGAAGTTCGTAGCCGTATGCTGCTGTTACTATCCCGCCAGAGATCAACTGATCTGGCAAAAGATGACGGCAAAGTACGTTTAGTGGAAGACATTAAACAGACACTGAGCCCAACACTGATCCCCGGTGAACCTGATCAAGAGATCACCGATGTGTTGTTTACTACGTTTATTCTGCGATAATCACGATGAGTGACAATATTCTTTCACAGGCAGAGATCGATGCTCTGCTCAATGGTGACAGTGCTGCTGCGGATGACGTAGAACAAACTACGTCGTCAGTGGAAAGTGAGGTTCGTCCTTACGATCCCCACACACAGCGCCGTGTTGTACGCGAGCGTTTGCAGTCACTGGAAATCATCAATGAACGCTTTGCCCGCCAATTCAGGATGGGGCTGTTTAATATGCTGCGCCGCAGTCCGGATATTACGGTCGGTGCCATTAAGATCCAGCCTTATCATGACTTTGCCCGCAATCTGGCCGTGCCGACCAACCTCAATCTGGTTCACCTGAAACCGTTGAGAGGAACCGCATTGTTCGCTTTTGACCCCAGTCTGGTTTATATCGCCGTTGATAACCTGTTTGGTGGTGACGGACGCTTCCCGACTAAAGTGGAAGGCCGTGAATTCACCTATACCGAACAACGGATCATCAATCGGATGCTGAAACTGGCACTGGATGCCTATCGTGACGCATGGGATTCCATCTTTAAGATTGACGTGGAATATGTGCGCTCTGAGATGCAGGTGAAATTCACCAATATTACGACGTCTCCTAACGATATCGTGGTCACCACGCCATTTACGGTGGAGATTGGTGACCTGTACGGGGAATTCAACATCTGTATTCCATTCGCCATGATTGAACCTCTGCGTGAACTACTGACGAATCCTCCGGTGGAAAATGTACGGCAGGAAGACGGTCAGTGGCGTGACATTCTGGTGAAACAGGTTCAGAACTCCGAACTGGAACTGGTGGCAAATTTTGCTGATATTCCCCTGCGGTTGTCAAAAATTCTCCAGTTAAAACGCGGCGATGTTTTGCCGATTGAAAAGCCTGAACGTCTGATCGTTCACGTTGATGGTGTGCCGGTGCTCACCAGCCAATATGGAACACTCAACGGGCAGTATGCCCTGCGTGTTGAACACCTGATTAACCCTGTTTTAAATGCTCTGGATGAGGAAAAGCCCAATGAGTGATGCTAAACAACCCGCAGATACCAGCTTGACTGAAGAATCGTGGGCAGAGGCGCTGGAACAACAGGCTGCACAGCTTGCCTCTGACAGCGGCTCGTCAATTTTTGAAAGCCTTGAACCGCAGGATGCGCTTTCCCAGCTTTCTGATATTGACCTGATTATGGATATTCCCGTCAAGCTCTCTGTTGAGCTGGGACGCACCAAAATGACTATCAAACAACTGCTGAAACTTTCTCAGGGTTCTGTTGTTTCGCTTGATGGTCTGGCTGGTGAGCCGCTGGATATCCTGATCAACGGCTATTTGATTGCACAAGGAGAAGTGGTCGTCGTATCCGATAAATACGGTATCCGTATTACGGATATCATCACCCCTTCTGAGCGCATGCGTCGCCTGAGTCGTTAACCATGATGGCGAACCAGCCTTCTCTTCATACTTCTTTCCAAAGTGGTGCGGCATCAGATGCCGCACCGATTGGTACAGCAGTAACACACGCCCCTCCCCTTTCTGCCGGTCAGACACTGATGCAGGTCAGTAGTGCTCTGGGCGGGATCCTGTTACTGATATTTTTCATAACTTGGTTGATCCGTCGTCTGGGGTTTGCTCCTGCCAAAAATAAAAATCACCGGTTACTCAATGTAAAAGCCAGTTGTTCACTTGGGGCAAAAGAACGGGTTGTCGTGGTTGAAATCGAGGATAGCTGGCTGGTACTGGGGGTGACACCTCAACAGATCACTATGTTACATCAGTTACCTGTACCACCTGATGACACGGAAAAGGAAACCGTGCTCAAAACGCTTCCTTTCGGCCAGTTATTAAAAAATAAGCTTCAGCGAAAAACCAGGAACGACAGGGACGGCGATGAAAAATAGAGTTTTCCTTATGATAGGCAATCAAATAAAAAGCCGGAAATTCGCCGCACATATTTTTTCTCCGGCGCGTCTGGCAGCTGTGTTTATGGCGCTGTTACTGCCACTGTTTCCCATGAATGCAGCAGCAGAATTACCGGGCATCATCAGTCAGCCGCTGGCAAATGGAGGTCAAAGCTGGTCATTGCCGGTTCAGACCCTGATTTTCATTACTGCACTGGGATTTATTCCCGCTGCACTGCTGATGATGACCAGTTTTACCCGCATCATCATTGTACTGGGCTTACTGCGTAATGCACTGGGAACACCTTCTGCCCCACCGAATCAGGTAATGCTGGGCTTAGCGTTATTTATGACTTTTTTCATTATGGCACCGGTATTCGATAAGGTTTATCAGGATGCCTATCTGCCTTTCAGTGAAGACAAAATCACGCTGGAAACGGCACTGGAGAAAGGTTCCCATCCTGTGCGCCAGTTTATGCTGCGTCAGACCCGGGAAAACGATTTGGCTCTGTTTTCCCGTTTGGCGAATCAGGAAGCATTTGAAACTGCCGATTCTGTCCCGATGCGGATTCTGGTTCCGGCTTTCATTACCAGCGAACTGAAAACAGCGTTTCAGATTGGTTTTACGCTTTTCATTCCTTTCCTGATCATCGATCTGGTTGTTGCCAGTGTTCTGATGGCTCTGGGGATGATGATGGTTCCTCCCGCCACAATATCGCTGCCATTCAAACTGATGCTATTTGTTCTGGTGGATGGCTGGCAGTTATTGCTTGGTTCGTTGGCGCAAAGTTTTTACGTCTAACGGAACTTTTCTTAAAAAGATCGAAAACGGTTTGAAAAATTATGACTCCAGAATCGGTAATGGCACTTGGTGTTGAAGCAATGAAAGTCGCATTGGCGCTGGCTGCGCCATTGCTTTTATCGGCTTTGATATGTGGTTTAGTGATCAGTCTGTTGCAGGCAGCGACACAAATAAACGAAATGACGTTGTCGTTTATTCCTAAAATTCTGGCCGTTGTGGTCACAATTATCGTTGCCGGCCCGTGGATGCTCAATCTGTTGCTGGATTACATGCGCACACTTTTCAGCAGTATTCCTACGATTATTGGTTAATCATGATCCCGTTTGACAGTGAAACACTTTCCCGCCTCGTCAGTGATTTTTTCTGGCCACTGGCGCGCCTTCTGGCATTGTTCAGCATCGCCCCGATTTTCAGCGAAAAGCAGATGCCGATAAAAGTCCGCATCGGGCTGGCATTAGTGATCACCGCCTTACTGGTTCCCGGTATTCCGTCTCCCCAAATTCCGATCTTTTCCGTTGCCGGAATTTGGGTTCTTATCCAGCAAATGCTGATTGGCGTTGCTCTGGGATTAACTATCCAGATTGCCTTTGCTGTGGTGCGTCATGCCGGTGAAGTTCTGGGTCTACAGATGGGGCTATCCTTCGCTACATTTTTTGACCCGACCGGTGGCCCGAATATGCCAATCTTGGCGCGTATTCTGAATATGCTGATGATGCTGCTGTTTCTGGCTTTTGACGGGCATTTATGGATATTATCCATTCTGGCGGATACCTTCTATTCCATCCCTATTCAGACTACCCAGTTAAATTCAAAAAGTTTTCTGTTACTGGCGCAGAGTGCCAGCCTGATATTTATCAATGGCATGATGTTGGCAATGCCACTCATTACTTTATTGTTAGTTCTGAATTTCTCGTTAGGTATGCTGAACCGCATGACACCTCAACTTTCCGTGTTCGTCGTTGGCTTTCCCCTGACGCTGACAGTCGGCATTTTCACCCTCTCCCTGCTGTTCCCGATGCTGGTGCCATTTACAGAACGGTTATTCAGTGAAATGTTCGACCGTCTGGCAGTGATTATTAATTATATGGTGCTGTAAAGAGCACCATTTTTATGCTGCCAAAGAAAAATATTACTTATTCAATTCTATCGTCTTTATTTATAGATTTTGTTAGTTTAGTAATAGTTAAGACGATAGTTTTAGCCGGACTTGCTTTAGTCTCAACCCTCATCTGCTATTCTCTGAACCGAAAATAACCTCTGGGACTCGCTTTGCCCGAGCCTCACACCTCACAGTATCGACACTTAAAATTAACTTTTTTACAACAAAAATATCGACATCTGATATTAATTTCAGTTAATTTAATTTCATTAAGTTATAGTTCACTGAGTATTTTACATGAATATCACCATCCAGACTTATTACGTTCCTTTGCATCAAGGTTAGCCCAAGGCGATATACATCTATTTTTTCAAATGGATAAGAATTAAAGCCGGACTCTTATCAAGGAGAAATGAGAATGTTACATGAGCACTCTTCACAAATTACCTCAGCAATTCGTGATAACCATCAACCTGTTTCGAATACCTATCCTCTTAGCTCTCCTCAGCAGGCCATCTGGTTTGATCAGGCTCTTCGGCCTCACTCTTACGACTACCATATCAACATGTTTATCTGTGTCGAAGGTGAGTTGAATGAAGAAATATTTGTCCGCGCCTTTGAACAGGTTGTTTATAGTAATGATTCTCTGAATCTGCGATTTATCAGTACACACGGCTTACCTGAGCAACAGGTTGTCAGGCCACAATCTATTACCATGGATATTCTCGATTTTTCATCATATCCCGATGCAGAAATCCGAGTGAAAGAGCATATAAATGCCCAGTTGATACGGCCATTTAAACTGGATGATGTGCTGTGGCGAAGCAGTTTACTGCGAATAAGCAATACCTGCCGATATTGGCAGTTTTGCTGCCATCATTTGATTATTGATGGTGCAAGCATGTTTATATTCTCTGAAAAACTTCTCGATACCTATAACCGGCTGGTGCAAGGAGAAATAGCGGATAAGGTTGCTTTCTCTTATCTGGA
This sequence comes from Xenorhabdus sp. PB61.4, assembly GCF_963894935.1. NCBI lineage: Bacteria > Pseudomonadati > Pseudomonadota > Gammaproteobacteria > Enterobacterales > Morganellaceae > Xenorhabdus > Xenorhabdus sp. PB61.4. The sequence goes on along the minus strand of NZ_CAWQJR010000172.1, from coordinate 19,159 downwards.
TTTCGTTAGGGATGAGCTCAAATACTTTTCTTCAGAACACTATTCTCACGACATGCAATTCTGGTTACAGAGGTATGAAAAATTGCCTCCTCCACTACTCAAACCTGCCCACGCCAGTCATCTGTCAAGTGATAAACCATCCGTACCTGTTATCGCACAACCCGTTATCTGGCCACTGGAACAGGATCTTTTTAAGCGCCTGGAAAAAACTATTGGCGGGCGGAAACTACCACTCCTGTATTTTATGTATGCTGTTCTGGCCTGTTATTTTGCCCGGACAACAGATATCAATGAAATTGTTATAGGTATTCCCCTACACAACCGCAAAAATTCGAAACAAAGACAAACTGTAGGGATGATTGCAGCAGTATTCCCGATTGGCATCACCATTGAGCCGGAAGATACTTTTCATGATCTCATGGATAAAGTCGCCGCTGAAATGCAGCGTTGTCATAAACACCAACGCTTCACGACTGTAGAACTTAACCGACAACTCCATTCCCGGCAAAAAGCAGAGAATACGAAGTTATTTCATATCACCTTATCTCTGGAGTCGATTGAAGTTAATTTCGGGATAGAAGGACAGGATACCAGAATCAAACTTTTTGACATGCAGTCCGGGATACCTTATCCACTGACTGTAAAAATAAAGCAATATACAAATAGAGCCAGCTCTAATACTACGCCTCCTCCTATTTCCATTGAACTCTATGCTTCTCCTGATTATCTGAGCCATCAGGAGCTAATAACACTCCGTTCCCGCCTTGCCGTTCTGCTTGATGCCGCTGTCACTACACTGGAAACACCTTCCCTAGCAAGTACGAAAATAGTTAATCTGCCTATTCTGCCCGATATCGAGCGTCAGCAGGTATTAGTGGATTTCAACGCCACTCAGGTGAAATTTCAGCAGGATGCCCTGATTCATCAGTTGTTCGAAGCACAAGTACAACGCACTCCGAATGCTATTGCCTTGGTTTTCGAAAACCAGTCATTAACCTATGCTGAGCTGAACAAACGAGCCAATCGTCTGGCACACCACCTGATTGCGCTTGGTATCCGGCCTGATGATCGAGTTGCTATTTGTATTGAACGCAGTCTGGAAATGATGGTCGGGTTACTAGGGATCCTCAAGGCTGGTGGTGCCTTTGTGCCCCTTGATCCGGCTTATCCGAGCAACAGGCTGATATATATGTTCAATGATGCAGAGCCTGTCGCACTGGTGACTCAATCAGCAATAACAGAAAAATGGAATAAGAACCTGCCAATTATACTGCTTGATAACCCGCCATATTCAGTTTTAGATGAAAGCTCGGCAGAAAATCCGAATATTCAGGCACTGGGACTCACTTCCCGTCATCTGGCTTATGTTATTTATACCTCCGGTTCAACAGGTCAGCCGAAAGGTGTCATGGTTGAGCATCGCAGCCTGTGTAATCTGATAACGACTCAGCAGAATAAACTTAACATCACGCCAGAAAGCAGGGTCTTACAATTTTCCTCAAATAGTTTCGATTCCTGTATTTGGGAATTCTGCATGGCATTAATAGCCGGAGCGCGTCTTTACCTCGCCAGACGGGAAGACCTTCTGCCCGGAAAAATCCTGTCTCATTATTTAGAAACTCATGCCATTACTCTTGCACTGTTATGCCCCAGTGTACTGGCAACAGTGGATTATCTTCCTGCAACGCTGCAAACTCTGCTCGTGGGAGGTGAAGCGTGTCCGCCTACGTTGGTTAAGCGCTGGGCGAAAGGACGACGGATGATCAATGCCTATGGCCCGACAGAAACGACCATTTGTGCTACCTTTGGCCAGTGTGACAGTCAGGAAAGCAAAGCACCTCCTATTGGCTATCCCATCGCCAATACCCAAATTTATATTCTTGATAAATACCACCAGCCCGTTCCTCCGAATATTACAGGAGAGATTTATATCGCTGGTGCCTGTGTTACCCGTGGCTATCTGAACCGTCCCGAACTGACTGCCGAGCGTTTCCTCACCGATCCGTTTTCTGCTGATAACGGGGCTCGTATGTATAAAACCGGCGATCTGGGACGGTGGCTACCTGACGGTAGAATTGAGTATCTCGGTCGCAATGATTTTCAGATTAAGTTGCGAGGCCTGCGTATTGAGCTGGGTGAAATCGAGGCGAGGCTGCATCAGTGTGAGGGCGTACACGAAGCCGTGGTACTGCCTTATGACAACCCTTCTTGTGACGCGCCGACCGATCAAGACGCACCGGATGAACATAGTTCAGTATCAAAACATCTGGTTGCCTACCTGCTGCCTGAAGCCAATGCCAGACTGGAACCCATGGCGCTACGGCAACAACTCTCACAACACCTTGCTGAATATATGATACCCAGCGCCTTTGTGACACTTGATACTTTTCCTCTGACGACCAGTGGAAAACTGGATAGACAAGCTCTGCCCAAACCCGATCACACTTCAATCGTCACACGCAGTTATCAGGCTCCCGTAGGAGAGCTTGAAACAGTGCTGAGCCAACTCTGGCAAAAATTGCTCGGCGTGAAATATATCAGCCGCTACGATCACTTTTTCGAACTGGGTGGGCACTCACTGTTAGCGGTGAGTTTGATAGAACAACTGGGAAATATGGGCTGGGTTATCAGCATCCAGACTGTATTCGCTAACCCAGTACTGAATGAGATGGCTCAAGCGATACTCTCAGTTCAGCAGGATGCCACTCAGAAAAATATGAAGCAGGAAAACATGCCTGCATTCACTGTACCCGCCAATCTCATTCCTGACGGCTGTACTGCCCTTACCCCCGACATGCTGACGCTGGTTTCCCTGTCCCAGCATGAGATTGATGCCATCACCGCTGCCATTCCCGGAGGCGCTGCCAATATTCAGGATATTTATCCGCTCACGCCGCTACAGGAAGGGATTTTGTTCCATTATCTGTTGCAGCAACAGGGCGACACTTACCTGCTACGCAATTTGCTCGCCTTTGACAGCCGTGAACGACTGGATAGCTTTTTGTCAGCCTTACAACAGGTTATTAACCGTCACGATATTCTGCATACTTCTGTCTTCTGGCAGGGACTGGAACAACCCGTTCAGGTTGTCTGGCGTCAGGCTCTTCTGAGTATTAAGACATTTTCTCCAGATCGTCATTTAACAAATAGTGAATCGGATATTCCTGAACAATTGCTGGCACACACTGATCCTCATCAGTATCGCCTTAATATCAGTCAGGCGCCGTTATTCTCTGCTGACATTGTTTATGATCCACTACGGGATGAGTGGTTACTGGCATTGTGTATCCATCACTTAGCCTGTGACCATGTAACACTGGAAAGTATCACTAGTGAAATCAGTGCATTATTAGGCAACCATACTCAAAAACTGTCCCCGACATTACCTTACCGCAACTTTGTTGCCCAAGCCCTGAATGTTCCGGCCTCAGCTCATGAAGACTATTTTCGTGAAGCCTTCTCTGATGTGGAGGAACCAACGTTATCTTTCGGGATACTGGATGTTCATAGCGGAAATAAAGAAATAGCAGAGGCCAGACAACCTATTGATGCCAAACTAGGCAAAGCTATCCGTACACAGGCCAAACGTCAGGGAATAAGCCCCAGTATCCTGTTTCATACCGCTCTGGCTATGGTTCTGGCAAAAGTCAGCGGGCGCGATGATGTGGTATTCGGGACGGTTTTATTAGGACGAATGCAGGGCAGTACCGGTATCAATCAGGCGATGGGCTTGCTTATCAATACCCTGCCTATCCGGGTTAAACTGGCGAATAACAGCGTACAGGCGACTATTCAGGAAACTAGTCTCAGCCTGATAAGATTGCTGGAACACGAACAGGCCACACTGACACAGGCTCAGAACTGTAGTGGCGTGGCACCCTCTTTACCGCTCTTCAACACCCTGCTTAACTATCGTCATAGTCAGTCGAACCTTACTTTTAATAAATGGGAAGGGATTCGTTTGCTGATGCAGGAAGAGAGAATTAACTATCCGTTTGGTCTGTTTGTGGATGACTGGGGCGATGGATTCAGTCTGGTTGCTCAGAGCCTATCAGATATAGAACCCGTTCGTCTGATCAACTACATGACCACCGCCCTGACTGGATTGGTTAATGCGCTGGAAACCTCACCCCACCAGCCAATTCTGAATATTTCGATTTTACCGGCCAGAGAGCGCCAACAACTGCTGGTGGATTTCAACACAACACAATCCTATCAGGAAACACTGCCTTATCAGGATGTGGTATTCCCTCCCAATACAACTGCTATTTCCCGACCAACGTTTATTCATCAGTTGATTGAAAAACAGGCTCAACACATGCCTGATGCGATTGCGGTGATTTTTGAAGAACAGTCGTTAAGTTATGCCGAACTCAACCGTCAGGCCAATCGGGTAGCTCATTATCTGCTGACCCTCGGTGTACGTCCTGACAATCGGGTAGCCATCTGTACTGAGCGCAGTCTGGAAATGATCGTAGGATTGCTCGCAATTCTAAAAGCCGGAGGGGCTTATGTTCCGCTCGACCCCCACCAGCCAACTGAACGTCTGGCTTACATGCTTGAAGATTCGGCACCTGTTGCCCTGCTCACTCAAACACCCTTTGTTAATCTCGCTCATCGGCTGACCGATAGCATACCGATTGTCAATCTGAGCAATGGTGAATGTTTGCTAGCAGACATGCCAGACAATAATCCAGACCCTGACACTCTGGGTTTAACCTCACACCATCTGGCTTATGTGATCTATACCTCTGGTTCAACCGGCATGCCAAAAGGGGTGATGAATGAACATTGTGCTGTTATCAATAGTTTATTCTGGGCACAAAAAACATATCAGTTAACGCCGCAAGATCGGGTTTTACAGAAAACACCATTCAGTTTCGATGTTTCGGTCTGGGAGTTATTTCCCCCTCTGATGTTTGGTGCCCGGCTGATTCTGGCTCGTCCGGAAGGCCATAAAGATCCACATTATTTATTGTCAGAGACAGAAAAACACAAAATTACTTTCATCCATTTTGTGCCTTCAATGCTACAGCTCTTTCTCAGTGCGATCCCCGCCGGACGTTGTCTTTCTTTGCGTCATATTTTATGCAGTGGAGAAGCATTTCCTTATGCCTTACAGCAGAAATGCCTGGCCTATTTTGCCCACTGCCAGTTACATAATTTATATGGCCCGACGGAAGCGGCAATTCATGTCACCGCCTGGCGGTGTGTGGCGGATCGGTATGTTGGTCGCATTCCTATCGGAAAACCCATCGATAATATCCGTATTTATCTGCTCGATAATCAGAAAAACCCGGTTCCTGTTGGTGTTTCAGGTGAGCTTTATATTGGCGGAATCGCTGTTGCCCGTGGTTATCTGAACCGTCCTGAATTAACGGATAAGCATTTTATTTCTGATCCATTTTCTCCAGATCCTGATGCCCGTCTGTATAAAAGCGGCGATCTGGCTCGATGGTTACCTGATGGCAATATCGAATATCTCGGTCGTAACGATTTTCAGGTCAAAATACGAGGTTTCCGTATTGAGCTGGGTGAAATCGAAGCGAAACTGGCACAATGTCATGGTGTACGTGAAGCGGCTGTCATTGCCCGTGAAGACGATTCTCATGAAAAAGCCGCTAATTGTGAAACAGCAGTGGGCGATAAACAGTTAATTGCTTATCTGCTTGTAGATCCTGATACAAATCTTGATCCTGCAAAATTGAGAGAACAACTCGCACAACACCTTGCCGAATATATGCTGCCCAGCGCCTTTGTGATCCTTGATACCTTTCCGTTAACCTCAAGTGGTAAGCTCAACCGCAAGGCACTGCCAGTGCCGGATCAGGCTGCACGGGTAACTCGTCATTATCAGGCGCCTATCGGAGAAACCGAAACAGAGCTGGCCGAAATTTGGCAGGAACTGCTAAAACTGGAGCAAATTGGTCGTTATGACAATTTCTTTGAGTTAGGCGGTCACTCCCTGCTCGCCATCCAGTTTGCCACGCGCATACGCCAGAAACTGGCGCGGGAACTGCCCTTACAGGAGATTTTTTCTCATCCTGTTCTGGCTGATTTAGCTGTGCTTATCGCCAATACTTCTGTGACAACTCAAACCACCATTACCGCCGCTGAACGCGACCAGCTCCTGCCCCTTTCTTTCTCGCAACAGCGCCTGTGGTTTCTTACCCGTCTTAATAGCGAAATTAGTCTGGCCTATCAAATTCCGACTGTCCTGCATTTGAGCGGGCATCTCGATCATGCTGCGTTTGCAACAGCACTTGACCATCTCGTCAGCCGGCATGAAAGTTTACGTACCCGTTTTGTACTGGTGGATGAACAGCCTTATCAGCATATCGATAACCCGAATACTGGGTTTTCTCTGACTCATCACGATTTACGCAGTTTAGATGAAACAGCCCGCATGAACCGCATCAACGAACTGGTTAAAATCGAAAGACAGACACCATTTGATTTCGCCAGTGAATCCATGATTCGGGGCCAGTTACTGCAACTGTCTGATAAAGAACACGTACTGATCCTGATCCAGCATCACATCATTACTGATGGCTGGTCACTGGGCATATTGCTGCGCGAACTTAGTACGCTCTACTCCACTGCTCTGGGAGAAAATGAGACTTTCTTGCCCCCGCTTTCTATCCAGTACGCTGACTATGCTGTCTGGCAACAAAAATGGCTACAAAGCGAGGATTTCGCTGTACAAAAAGCATTCTGGCAAAATCAGCTTCAGGGAGCACCGGCATTACTGTCTCTTCCTACTGATTACCCACGCCCGCCAGAACAAAATTACACAGGAGATCATATTCCTGTTCATCTGAGTGCTGATTTGCTCTCTGCACTCAAAACGTTCGGACAACGCCAAAACACGACTCTGTTTATGACATTGCTCACTGCCTGGGGAATTGTACTTACCCGGTTAAGCGGGCAGAACGATATCGTTATCGGCACACCTGTTGCCAATCGTTCACACAGTGAACTCGAAGGATTAATTGGCTTTTTTGTCAATACCTTGCCTTTACGTATCGAAACTGAACAGTGCCACTCCGTGGCGGATTTACTCACCCATGTCCGTGAGCGCTCGCTTGCAGCTTACGCTCATCAGGAGCTGCCTTTTGAACAGTTAGTGGAAATTCTGCATCCTGAACGCAGCCTGAGCCATAACCCGATCTTTCAGGTTATGCTAGCGCTGAACAATACAACCGTACCGTCCCTCGAATTACCGGGATTATCCGCTTCACTAATGGAGCAACCGCACAGCACCGCTTATTTTGATCTGACACTGGCACTGACCGAAACTCAGGATGGACTCAGCGGTTATCTGGAATACGCATCCAGTCTGTTTGACAGAGCAACGGTTCAGCGCATCGTGGGTTATCTCACCAATGTGCTGGCAGCCATGACATTAGATGAAACGCAGGCTATTAGCTTTCTACCTATGTTATCGGTTGCCGAGCGTCAGCAGTTATTGACTGATTTCAACGATATTCCGCCAGTTCAGAGTAATCATCCTGCCCAAAACCCGGTTACCGGTTTTTCACAGAATATGTTGATTCATCAGCTGTTCGAAGAACAAGTACAACGTACACCCGATGCAACAGCAGTGATCTTTGAAGAGCAGTCATTGAGTTATAGAAAACTGAACCGTCTTGCTAATCAACTGGCACACAGCCTGATTGCCTTTGGCGTTAGTCCTGATGATCGGGTGGCAATTCATGTTGAGCGGGGGCTGGATATGATTGTCGGTCTGTTGGGGATCTTAAAAGCAGGGGCCGGTTACGTTCCGCTTGATCCGGAATACCCCGTCGAACGGCTGACATACCAGCTCACTGATAGTAAGCCCGTCATATTACTGACCCAGAAACATCTACAAACACGCTTACCGATACGAAATATCCCCATCTGGTTACTGGATGATGAAACTCATCGGGGTTGTATGCAAAAACAATCTGCCGATAATCCTGACAGGCAGCAAACAGGAATTCAGGCATATCATCTGGCTTATCTCATTTACACCTCCGGTTCAACCGGAAAGCCGAAAGGCGTTATGCTCGAACACCGCAATGTGGTCAGCCTTATTGGCGCTCACTGTCAAATTAGTGAACCCGGCCCGGGAGATCGTGTGCTCCAGTTTGTTACTTTCGCATTTGATATTTCAGTATCAGATATTTTTCCTACTCTGGCCTCCGGCGCTACACTGGTACTTCGTCCTTCTTATCTCAAAGTACCGGACAGCACTTTTGTCGACTTCATCCGTGAACAGAAAGTCACGATCGTTAATGTACCGACCGCTTTCTGGCATCATTGGGGGCAGGAGATAAAAGCCGGGCGCAGCGGTTTCAGTTCCTGCATTCACACTCTGATTGTTGGGGGGGATAAAGTAGAACCCCGCTGTTTAATAGACTGGCTTTCATGCCCGGAAACAGCAGACTGCCGCTGGTTCAACGCTTATGGCCCGACAGAAATCACCATTACTGCGACTGCGATAATGGTCAACAGGGAAATGATGATGGGCAGCAACAATCATATTTCCCCCATCATTCACAGTATCCCGATTGGGCGCCCGCTCTCCAATACCTCCATCTATATTCTGGATACATTTGGTCAACCGGTTCCTATCGGTGTCAGTGGCGAAATCCACATCGGAGGAATGGGTGTTGCGCGGGGTTATTTAAATCAACCGGAGCTGACTGCCGAAAAATTTGTTGTTGATCCTTTTAGCAAACAGCCCGATGCCCGTATGTATAAGACCGGTGATCTGGCTCGCTGGCGCGCTGACGGCAATATTGAATACCTCGGCCGCAATGACTTTCAGGTTAAAATCCGCGGCTTTCGTATTGAGTTAGGCGAGATTGAAACCAGACTGCTCCAGTGTCAGGGTATACGTGAAGCTATCGTGCTGGCCCGCGAAGAGGGTTCTTACTCAAAAACAGGGCATGATAAACGCCTTGTTGCCTATCTTATCGCTGAACCCGATGCAAAACCGGAACCTGCGGAGCTACGCCGACAACTTGCACAATATCTCGCTGACTATATGCTACCCAGCGCATTTGTAATGCTGGATGCGTTCCCACTGGCCCCTAACGGAAAACTCGACCGTCAGGCACTGCCTGTACCGGATCTGACTTCTGTCGTTACCCGGACTTATATAGAACCGCAGGGTGAAGCAGAAATGGTGCTGGCTGAGATCTGGCAGGCATTATTGAGGTTGGAAAAAATCGGGCGCTATGACCATTTCTTTGAACTGGGTGGTCATTCACTGATGATTATCAACTTAGTCGAACGACTACGCAGCCGTGGCTGGGATCTTAATATCCGTGAAGTATTTGTCACACCAATTCTGGCTGAAATGGCAAAAACGATGCAAGTCACAGAGAATAACCCAGCGACATTCGCCATCCCTCCTAACCAGATCCCTGATAACTGTACTGCGATTACGCCTGACATGTTGCCGCTGGTTTCTCTGGCACAAGATGAAATTGATCTGATTGCTGCTGGCATTCCCGGTGGAGCCGCCAATATTCAGGATATCTACCCTCTTGCGCCATTACAGGAAGGTATGTTGTTCCATCATTTGATGCAAACGCAGGGAGATGTTTATCTACTACATACCCTGTTTGCATTCGATAGCCGTAAACGCCTTGATGATTTTCTGAACGCTTTGCAACAACTCATTAATCGCCATGATATCCTGCGCACAGCCATCTGCTGGGCAGGGTTAACCCAGCCGGTACAGGTTGTCTGGCGTCAGGCAACCCTGCATATCAAGACCTTTATACCGGATACAGATAGCGAAGACATTCCGGCTCAGTTGCTAGCGTACACCGAGCCTTGTCAGCATCGCCTTGATATCAGCCGTGCACCGTTATTCTCCGCCGATATTGCCTATGATCCGCATCAGGGTGAGTGGCTGCTGGCTTTCTGTTGTCACCACATACTTAATGACCATATGTCGCTGGATCATATCATCGCTGAAATCAGGGAGCTGCTGCACCAACGCATTGAACCACTGCCTCCGGCACTGCCTTACCGCCACTTTATCGCCCAGTCTCTGCGTATACCGATAGCAGATCACGAAGCCTTCTTCCGTGAAATGCTTGCCAACGTGGATACGCCTACCGCTCCTTTCGGAATACTGGATATCTACAGTGAAAACAGGCAGATAATTGAAGTTATCAAACCACTGAGTGCATCTCTGTCCAGAGCCGTCCGTAAACAGGCAAGCCGTCAGGGAGTCAGCCCCGGTGTACTGTTCCACGTTGCACTGGCACAGGTACTGGCAAAAATAAGCGGGCGGGATGATGTGGTCTTCGGTACTGTTTTGCTGGGACGAATGCAGGGAAATACTGGTATTGAACAAACACTGGGGCTGTTTATTAACACCCTGCCTGTGCGTATCCGGCTGGAAAAAAACAGTGTGCAGGAAACCGTGAAAGCAGCCTATCGCAGCCTGACACAATTACTTGAACACGAACAAGCATCACTGGCACAAGCACAGCGCTGTAGCAACATTACACCTCCTCTGCCACTTTTTAACACGCTGCTGAACTATCGTCATAGCCAGTCAAATGTCACCAACACGCTATGGGAAGGCATACATCTGGTAACCGGTAAGGAAAGGACGAATTATCCTCTTTATCTGGCAGTAGATGACTTAAGTAAAGGCTTCCTGCTGAGTGCTCAGTCAGTTGCGGGAATTGATCCGGCTTATCTGATTACCTGTATGACCGCAACGTTGTCCGATCTGGTACAAGCACTGGAAAATGAGCCCCAAAAACCGATCATGGATATTTCTACTCTGCCGACCACTGAACACCGGAAATTACTGGAGAACTTTACTGCCGCTCAGACTAACCTGCCACCAACTATGCAAATTTCAGCCCAACCTGCTGCTGTAGTCTATCAGGCACCACTTGGTAATGTAGAAATTGCTCTGGCAGAAATATGGCAGGAATTATTGGAACAGAAACAAATAGGTCGCCATGATAATTTCTTTGCACTGGGAGGCCATTCATTAACAGCGGTACAATTATTAGCCCGTATGCGGAAACAGAATATGGAGATCCCACTCGCACTGCTGTTTTCTCATCCAACAATATGTGAATTGGCTGAAGTTATAAATCAAAATCATGCTATTGGAGTGAATCGCTCAGAGGGTAATTGTTAGATAAGGTAAAAGATGAATTAGCTCCACTGTAAGTGAGTGGAGCTAATTCAATATTTATGAGCACCAATTTTCATTGGTCACTACATCTGGCTCATATTTGTAGATAGATTAAAACTCTAAGTTACGGATAAAGCGGTAATCGGCAGATTCCGCCTTGAGACGATACAAGTTAGCTGGGCGGCCTCTTTCATGGCGTTTCTCACCAGTATCAATTAATAAATCGGCTTGCTCTAAACGGCGTCTGAAAGATTTTTTTTGTAATGTTTTGCCAATTAGTACTTCATGGACATGCTGTAATTCCGTCAGCGTAAAAACTTCAGGTAATGCAAATCCTGGTACGATGGAATACAGTGATTTCTGTTGTAGTCTTTCCCGGGCTTGCTGATACAGCTGCGTATGGTCAAAGGCCAGCGACATTGTTTCTATTTCGTCAATAGGAACCCATTTAACGGATTCGACAGCATCAATATGATGTTCACAGGTTTGATAAGCAATCAGCGCGGTATAGCATACAGTGACGGACCATCCCCGTTTATCGCGCTGGCTGTTACCAACAGTACATAGCTGCTCAATATAGGGAGGGATCACGCCTGTTTTTTCTTTTAACTTCCTTAAGATCGTCTCTTCAAGTGTACCGTCCTTATCTTCATCAACAAATCCTCCCGGTAGCCCCCACATACCTTTATCGGGATGGTTCGCGCGTTCAACAAGAAGCACCTTCAAGGTTTCATCATGATAGGTAAACAGCACAGCATCAACACTAAGAAGGGGTGAAAGGTAGGCCTTTCTATCGTAGTGGGTTAGATATTCACTTTCATTCATTGGCTTAATTATCACTGAGTCATTTGGTTATCCATGAAGACGATCATACGTTAAAAAAATATTTTGTCATTAAGACACTTAATCCTTGACTAATTAGTGTCAATAAGACAATATTTAATTATTGTCATAGAGACACTAATTGGAGATAGCTATGTTTAACATTAATTATTTCAAAGCAGACTCATCAACCTTCGTCATTAAATCGGTCAATGGCAAGGTAATTAAACAAGGTAAAGGGATCAGTTTTTGGTACAACGCGACAACAACCTCTATTGCGGCATTACCATTGAATGCCCTAGAAGCGCCGTTTATTTTTAATCTTCAAACAGCGGATTTCCAAAGCTTACGTATTCAAGGCCAAATCACATTTCAGATAAAAGCTCCCGAAAAAACGGCGGGTGTACTGAATTACAACTTGACACAAGATGGTAAATCTTATGCTTCCGAAGACCCGTTAAAACTGAGTGATAAAGTGGTACGCAGTGCACAAACATTGATTCAGGCAAAAATACAAACCACATCAATGCGTGAAGCATTATTAATGAGCCAGTTATTAGTAATCCATTTAAGTAATCAACTGAATACACAGTCAGCATTAGAAACTCTCGGTATTGATATTATCGATGTGTCGATTGCTGCAATCACACCTTCGCCAGAAACCTTAAAAGCTCTTGAAGCTGAAGCGAGGGAGTCGATACTAAAGGAAGCCGACGATGCTATTTATGCCAGACGAAAATTTTCTGTCGAACAAGAACGCATGATCAGAGAGGCGGAATTAGAAACGGATTTATCTGTACAGAACAAACAACAGGAAATCGAAGAGGCGCGCCTGGAAAACGAACGAACTCTGTTACGCGAAAGAGCGGAAATAGAGCAAGAAAAACTCATTGCAGAAGTGAATGCAGAAGCGAAGCGCAATGAACTTGTCACGTTACGTGTTGAAAATCAGCGAACTCAGTCAGATGCAGATGCTTATGCTATCGAAGCGAAAATGAAAGCTTATCGCGAGTTGCCTGTTGAGAATTTGAAAGCAATGGCACTGGCTAAAATGAATCCAGAACAGTTAGTAGCAATGGCATTTGAATCTTTGGCACAGAATGCAGGCAAAATCGGTGAACTAAATATCTCTCCTGATTTATTTGGTCAAATGATGAAAAAAGGGACTAAAGCATGAATGGGATAGAGAATATTCGCTTTATCTTAGTTACCCGAAAAACCCGATTACAGGAGCTGATCGAGCGTTTCAATACATGGCCACAGGCGAAATTTTATTTGGAGCATAATAATGTCGAATCCGATGATTATCTTGCAGAACATGACCACTACCAAAAACAGTTAATCCAGGCAGAGTCCGTCCTTAAAGCGTTAGGACGGTTCCAACTCCTAGAAAGATCATTACTGCCGAGCTATCAGTTTTCTTCTCACGATATCGTGATTGTGATAGGACAGGATGGTCTGGTAGCTAATACATTGAAATACTTAAATGGTCAACCCGTAATTGCCGTTAACCCTGACCCTACCCGCTGGGACGGTAAGTTATTACCTTTTGAAATTGGTCAGCTTCGTGATGTTGTTATGAATACAATAAAAAAGAAGATGCCAAATAAATCCGTTACCTTTGCTCAGGCCACTACAAACGATGGTCAGACATTACTAGCGGTGAATGACTTGTTTATTGGCCCCAAAAGCCACACTTCAGCGCGCTATATGATCAAGTGGCAAGGGCAGCAAGAACTCCAATCTTCATCTGGCATCATTGTTTCAACAGGATTGGGCTCAACTGGATGGTTTCAGTCTATCTTAGCTGGAGCCCAGGCCATCATGGGGGCAGATTATCACCCTCTGTCTCAGGGATATGGTTGGGGGGAGAGAAAGCTTCAATTCAGTGTACGAGAGCCTTTTCCCAGTAAAACAACGGGCATACAGCTAGTATTTGGCACGATTGAGGAGCGTTCACCGTTGCAATTGGAATCGTTGATGCCTGAAAATGGCGTGATTTTTTCTGACGGTATCGAAGATGACTATCTACATTTTAATGCAGGTTGCATTGTGTCAATTGATATCGCAAACGTACAAGGACAATTGATTGGCTAGATTTAAGTGTATTAGTTGTATTAGCTGCGACTTGACCTGACGTTATCCTATTCGTAGGGCATGATTAAATCTGACGGTCGGCTATGAGCGAAAAGCAGACTTACCACCTTTGCGATATAAAAGGCTATCTGATGGCAAGAAGGTATTACTAACATTGATATCCTCCCCCGACCTAAAGGTCAAGCTTTTACGGAGCACCGGATAAATAATGTATTAAGGGCATTACCATCAGTCAATAATCGCAAGACATTACTTTAAGATTTTTATTTTCTATTCCATGTATGGTGTAACCATCAACAAAGCTAAAAATACTATCTGGTTTTACAGTATTGTAGTCAACAAGAATTTGAGCCTGATTTTGACCTAAAAAAATTACACTAGTTTTTTCGCCCCTAAGGTTTTCACATAGGTTGTTGTCGTTAAAATCAAGTTGATGAGCAAGAAGATAAACTTTATAATTTAAAGTGTCGCTGTCAAAATTACTGCCGCTCCATCCCCATGTAAAATAACTGAACACCAACGTCAAAATAATAAATACTAGTGATTGCCAAGGAAAATCAAAGTTGTTTTTTTCATCTGAACGGTATTTAAAATAAGCACCTATTGGAAATAGGTTCAAGAGCGCGGAAAATATAAGGAGATATACAAGTTGAGATGCATATCTAAAGAATATATACGCAGTTAATAAGCTTCTCGTAAACGGAAAAAATGATGCATCTATACCGAATATATCGTTGATAATTGATGATGCCGTCGCAGTAGAAAAAACAACAAGGGCCGTAAAAAAAAGTGATATAATTAGTTTTGTTATACCAAACTTCCAAAGCTCCCTGAATAAATGAGTTCTTTCGATATTGACGCCTATCCAGATAGCAGAAAGAATAACTGAAAGAATGTACGCATATAACTTCATCCCCTCTAAAAAATCAGAGTTTCCCCTTTTACTGACCGAAAAGAAGAAAATTACTATTGCAGCAATTGCAAGCCAGTTGAGAGCTCTTACTACATCCCATTCATTTCTTTTTTCTTCATATTCTTTATCATTCTTGATATAAATAACTGCATCATAGATGTCCTTTATTATCTGCTTCGTCGACTTATCTGAGCGAATTCGAGAAAACTTATCAAGTTTAAATTCTGATGCCAATTGTTTCACCGCATCTTCTTTATTCGAATTATCACCCATCACTTTTACCTTTCTTATAATAAGTTCACCAGAAAAAGATCATGTTATAAAAGAGTATAAGCTGCCTCATGATCCCTTACTAACCCTATGCTAAATGCAATCATAATGGTTGATTTACAGTCATTCCAGTGGGAGTTTATGATTTTTGTTAATACAAAGCCTACTCTCAATTGGAGGGAATGCAATAGTGGAACATAGCTACAATACTCAGAAATATTTCGCTTAGCTATTATCGTTGAAGGTGAAAGTTTCTCAGCTAGCTTGTAACTCATTACACTGGCAGTCTATTAATTGTTGAGTTGTGGGGGATTTAAAATTTTCCAAAGTCCGCTTTACACCTGAGACATTCGATAAGATTTTTATTCTTTAAGCAAAGGCGACTTTCGATCTTTGAGTGCCAGTAAGTATTTCGCTTCGTTGTAGCAGTTCAGATTTAGTCTGACAGGCATTGGATTAAAGTGGATGGCTGTGAGATCAAATCTGAACTACTACATATTAGTTCAGATGATACCTAACATACCAGACCTTATCGTTTTCCTTAATTATTCCGCAGAACATTCTCTTAACGAATTTTCTGATATTATTATCAATAAAATAAATATGCTGCGGAGGTGATATGCGTCAAAGAACAATTGTCTGTCCTATCATTCAGAATAATGGAGAATACCTGCTTTGTAAGATGGCATCTGATCGTGGTGTTTTTCCGGGTCAGTGGGCGTTGTCCGGAGGAGGAATGGAGCCCAATGAAACAATGGAAGCAGCACTGAGACGAGAAATCAGGGAAGAACTGGGTGAAGCTCTGGAAATAACGGAAGTGAAACCTTGGGCTTTTCGTGATGATATCCGGATTAAAACGTATCCGGATGGCACCACCGAAGAAATTTACATGATTTACCTCATCTTTGACTATATCAGTACCAACCGGAACATTACACTCAACGAAGAATTTCAGGAAATTGCGTGGGTGTCACCAGAAGCCATGAAAACCATGGATCTGAATGAAGCAACACGGGTTACCTTTACCCAGAAAGGAATAATCTGATAAATGCCTCCGCATCCCCACCATTCATGATAAAGGCAGGGTCGGGCCAAATAGCTCTAACGCTGCAATCTACAGGCCTGAGAGGCATGCTGTGTATCATCGCCAGACCGGAATATGGAGCCAGAGTCGTGGTTCACGTACTTTCGGCATTTATTGCCCAGCATCCGCCACTACGCATCCAGCGCGTTTCTTCATTAGGAGTATTTATGACTCAGCTTACCCCGCTTCATTTTTTCAAATATCTTTCGGATGAAACGCGCCTCCGTATCATGTTGTTGCTACGTGAGACCGGCGAGCTGTGTGTTTGCGATATCTCAACGGCACTTCAGGAACCGCAGTCTAAAACCTCGCGCCATCTGGCCATGCTTCGCGAAGCTGGGTTGCTTTTAGATCGTCGTGAAGGCAAGTGGATTTACTATCGTTTGTCTCCACATCTCCCTGTCTGGGCAGCTAATGTCCTTGAACAGGCGTTTCAATGTCAGCAGGCTGAGGTAGCTCAGTTGAGTACGCGACTTCAGAAGATCAACTCGACAACAAACGGTAAATCCGTCTGTCAGTAACAAGAAAAAAATTTATTCAAACAAATTCGATTTTTCACATATGTATATTTAGGAGAAAACTATGTGGCTTGCAGGGGCAATTTTTATTCTGACTCTGATTCTGGTGATATGGCAACCAAAGGGGCTTGGCATTGGCTGGAGTGCGGTCATTGGTGCCACACTTGCCTTGATCACGGGTGTTGTCCATATCAGTGATATTCAAGTGGTGTGGCAAATTGTCTGGAACGCAACAGCAGCCTTTATCGCTGTTATTATCATTAGTCTGTTGCTTGATGAATCGGGCTTTTTTGAATGGGCAGCCCTGCATGTTGCACGTTGGGGAGGGGGCAGAGGCCGCTGGCTTTTCACCTACATTATCTTGCTCGGAGCCAGTGTTTCCGCGTTGTTCGCAAACGATGGGGCGGCATTGATTCTGACCCCGATAGTGATTGCGATGCTTCTGGCACTCGGTTTCAGCCGGGAAGCCACGCTGGCATTCGTCATGGCAGCGGGATTTATTGCTGATACGGCCAGTTTACCGTTGATCGTCTCCAATCTGGTGAATATCGTCTCTGCTGACTTCTTCAAACTGGGATTTCATGATTATGCCTCAGTAATGGTACCGGTTGATATCGCTGCTATCACCGCTACTCTTGCCATGTTGCACTGGTTTTTCCGCAAAGATATTCCGAAGACCTATGACGTTGCGAAATTGAAATTACCGCGTGAGGCTATTCGTGATGTGCGCACATTCAAAACCGGTTGGATTGTACTTGCCCTGTTGTTGACAGGTTTCTTTGCTCTTGAGCCTTTAGGCGTCCCTGTAAGTTTGGTTGCCGCTGTCGCCGCTCTTGTCCTCTGGCTGGTTGCTCGCCGAAGTCATGTGATCAATACAGGTAACGTACTGAAAAAGGCACCCTGGCAAATCGTTATTTTTTCACTTGGGATGTATCTGGTGGTGTACGGCCTGCGTAATGTCGGTCTCACCGATGTTCTGTCTGGCATACTGAATACCTTAACTGATTACGGCCTTTGGGGAGCGACACTGGGCACCGGTTTCCTGACAGCAATTCTGTCATCAGTGATGAATAACCTGCCTACCGTTCTGGTTGGTGCACTGTCTGTTGAATCCAGTATGGCAACGGGTGTTATCAAAGATGCTATGATTTACGCCAATATTATTGGCAGTGATCTGGGACCTAAAATCACTCCTATCGGGAGTCTGGCAACGTTACTTTGGCTGCATGTTCTCGCGCAGAAAAATATCATCATCTCATGGGGTTATTATTTCCGCGTCGGGATAGTGATGACCATTCCGGTTCTTTTTGTGACTTTGTCTGCACTGGCACTGCGCCTGTCGTTTTAATAACACTTTAATTATGGGCCGGATCTCCCGCTAAACAAAAAGAGAGTGAGTAATGGTAGATATCACTATTTATCATAATCCGGCCTGTAGTGCTTTGCGCAATACACTGGAGTTGATCTGTAACAGTGTATTACTGACCTGCGGCCGCACTCTTGAAAGCCGTTCAGCGTTACAAAAGTACCAATCGACATAGGCAGGGATGCCTAAACCGATATCATCCCCGTCCTATCGCCATAATGTATCCTATTTAAAGCCTATTTTGCCCCATTCCAAACGCCACAAGCCCGTCCTTATAACACCTCATAATTTTTATCGGTGACCCAGAGGAGTAGGCTGTTAATAAAAGTGAAAAAGCAACCCGGGTATTTTCGGCAGCCACCACATCATCTGGAAGTATTACATTGTGTTTACTACTAACGTAAGTATAAAAAGATATTATTAATTTTATTTTAATTATTATCTGATTGATTTAGGATTTATATAATATAACCATATTAAACGGTTAGTGATTTTAATGATATTTTCAAAAGGATACTTTTCTTCCGGGAGTGCTGCATAAGCCACGTAATCACCTGTGCAGTAACTTTCCTTTATGGCGATAACGGTCAGGCTCGCTGTAATATTAGGTATACACACTCTCTAATTTTAATTAAAAATCAAAGAACTGGAACAATGATAATTCATCATCATTCTTCTTGCAATGAATAAACATTTAAACTCCTCTAAAAAAATAACACAAATAACACCCCTGTACTATAATAGATAACAGATATCAGCTTTCTTCAAGTCGCTGGTTTACTGATTTAAATTAATAGGCAATTATTTTAAATCAATAACCCAATGTACAAACTTGCAATAGGTCATTTAAAGAAATATCAACTTATTTACTATTCACTATCCACTTCGTTTATAACAATATTTCACTTACTATGTTAATGACATT
>NZ_CAWQJR010000171.1:0-32744 GCF_963894935.1 Xenorhabdus sp. PB61.4 | reverse complement strand
TAAATCACCTTTCATTAATAGAAAGAAGACGTGTCAGACACGGCGATAATTACCCTTTAAACGAATATTTAATGTGATAACTGAAAGATAAAATCATTTATTATTAAGGAGGGTAATTGAAATTTCATTCATTAATAAAAAACATCAAATATAAACAATAAAAACATTAAAGACTGTATCATCACGACCTAAAAGCATATATAACAATTATCAAAAGAAACAATATAATTATTATAAAAACAATCAGAAACAATACATTAAAAACACACAAAAATAATAAAAGGAAAAATAAAAAACAAAATACTTAAGTCAACACTTCCAACTCAAATAAAAATATAATTTATGTCAATGATGGTTATTTTCTAATATAGATAGATATCAAATAAAATATAAAAAACTGTATTTAATTTGATCACTGGAACATGCTTTTTTTATTTACGGATAAATAATGTAAACTTGGCAATGAAATGAAAAGTGAAGCCGATTGAGAATTAGCCAGATGGATAAAAAAAAGTCAGAAAATCAGCAAGCTGTCAGTGGCACTACCCGCATCTATGTACAACAAAAAAATCACTTACACACCCCTAAGCTGGACTGGGTAGCTGAAGAAGTCCCGGTGGCCTTAGTCTACAACGGCATTTCCCATGTCGTCATGATGGCAAGTCCAAAAGACCTCGAGCATTTCGCAATTGGCTTCTCCCTATCAGAAGGGATTATCACTTCTCCACAGGAAATTCGCGGGATTGATATAGCTTCCGGCTGCCACGGCGGTATTGAAGTCAATATCGAACTCTCCAGCCGTCGTTTCGCTGAATTGAAAGAACGCCGACGCAGTATGGCAGGCCGAACCGGTTGCGGTATTTGTGGCACAGAGCAAATATCAGAAATCTTCCGCCCCATCACGCCACTGCCTTTTACACAAACTTTTTCATTGGCTTATCTGGATCAGGCGCTTGCACAATTACCTCTTCTGCAAGACATCGGTTCATTGACTGGCTGTACCCATGCTGCTGGCTGGATTGACTCGGAAGGAAATTTACTCGGTGGATGTGAAGACGTTGGCCGCCATGTTGCTTTAGATAAGCTATTGGGAATGCGTTCAAAAACAGACTGGCAACAAGGCGCTGTTTTGGTTTCCAGCCGTGCCAGTTATGAAATGGTGCAGAAATCTGCCAATTGTGGCGTGGAAATATTATTTGCCGTTTCTGCTGCTACTTCACTCGCAATCGAAGTAGCAGAAAAATGTAATCTGACGCTAGTCGGTTTCTGTAAACCGGAGCGAGCAACGGTGTACACACATCCTCAGCGGTTAATGGATTAATTAAAACCATTTGTTCCAGTGAGGGTACTTTTCATTTAAATAATTATTACAATCAAAATAATACATACAAAAAATTAATAGATTGACTGAGTGAAAAAAATGCCTTTTTCTCAGTCAAAACTCACTGTTAATAACACAATAACAGTAGACCATTAGGTTTAATCCCATCACATTTTCAGAAAAATCACAGAATTCCACTTCTTCTTATCAAAAATTAAAATCATTAAAATACAAATAATTGAATTAGTCACTGATTAAAACCACAACAAAATCAACATCAAATAAAAATAATTATCATTTACATTATCATTTGAAGAATGTACATTTCTCCCGCGCAATAAATCAGGCCATTTTTATGATTGGGTAACGAGGGATCCCCCACTCTAAATGAGGATAACGATGAAAAAAGTTAAGGTATTAGTCGCCACTTTAGGCGTTTTGGGATTTATGGCACAGGCTCACGCAGCAGTAGGATTTGGTCAGAGTCAGGTAAGTTCACCATCATACGTTAAGGTTGGTCCAACCCAACCCGGTAAAGGCCCACACGGTGGCAATGGCGGTGAACCGGGTATCGGCATTAGTTCCGTTTATGGTGGTCAAATCACTGGCTTTTCTGGCCTGACCCGTATGGCACCTGCTGACAGTAATGGAATTCACAATATCTCAATGGCTGGTGCTCCGGGCACTCACGGTGGAATGGGAGTATTCCATTTCAGTAAAGTTGCCAATGAAGAAGTTTACTTTGGTGAATGGTCTCAGACTGGTAAAGCTGATGACCCAACTCATACCGTCTATTATGCAGGCAAGGATATTACCACCAATATTCCAACCGACGGCACAGCAACCTATACCGTGACCGGTATTAACCAATACAGCGGAAATAATGCGCTGTCCGGTACATTTACCGCAGATTTTGGTGAGAAAACACTGGTTGGCTCAATGGCAAATGATGCTATGACAATAAATATCAATGCCGATATTTATGCTGATGCGAGTTTCGAGGGTGATGCAAGAGTTGGCAACCTCGCCGGTTCAACAGAAGGTCATTTCTTTGGCGATAATGCATCGAGTCTGGCAGGGTATGCAAAATTTGATGGTGATCATTCCAAAGATACTGCTTTCGGTGGCTCTAAACAGTAATTGCTAATTTATCAGAGGACAGTGTTCATTTTTTAGCACTGTTCTCTGTTTTTATTTTTAATAACGTAAGTTTTATAAGCTGGCTTTGCGATGTCTGACAATAGAAAAACTCTTATATTATTAACGGCATTGATTGCTTTTTTTATCTCTCTGCCGATATATGCCGATGAAGATACCCCACGCAATATTTGGCAGGAAGCACAACATCACCAACAGGAAAATGAAAACAAACTGATTACACCTGATCCCATTTTTGCTGAGAATAATGCAGCGTTGATTGTCATTAATGGACAAAAATTTCGGGTAGAAGATAATCTGGATAATGTTGGTTTTGCACTATTTCTTGCGACCATTCACCAACAGTGGCCGGATGTCAGGCGTTTTCTTTCATCTTATAAAAAATTGTCAGGATATGATTCCATGCTGGTCAATTTTGCTCAGGGAGGGCTGGCTCGCCTTGAAGAAAATTTAGAACTGGCCACCTATCATTACCAACAAATTCTGAACCAACAGCCCGATTTTCCCCGCGTTCAACTGGAACTGGCCCGAGTCTATTTTCAAGATCATAAAAATCGGGAAGCAGAACGCCTATTTTCAGAACTAAGTGAAAAAAAACAAGTACCAGAAGCAGTATTGAAGAACATCAACAGTTATCTTGAAGCGATAAAACTAAGAAATGGCTGGCGTGGTTCGTTCTCTGCTGGTTACGCCTACAACAATAATGTGAATATGTCTTCTAATCAGGACTTTGCTTGTCTAAAAATAAACGAAGAGCAGTGTATTCAACAGCAGATACCAAAAGCTGTCAAAGCATGGGGTATGTCTTATGACGCAACAATAAGCCGAAGACATCAACTTTTCGGTAATCACGGTATTGCTATCCGTGGTCTGATTTATGGTGAAAATTACTATAATTATCACGATGAAAATGAAAATACCTTTCAGTTAACCAGTGGATACAGCTATAAAAACAGAAACCACGATATCTCCTTTAGCCCGTTATTTGAATATAAACAAATTGCTGGTGATCGCTTCTACCATGCCGCCGGAATCAAAACAAAATGGCGATGGGGAATAACCTCTCAGACAACTCTTGATATTGAATCTGAACATAAACAACTGCGCCATCAGCACAATTACCGCAGAAAAGACGGTGGATTAACCTCTTCCTACCTCAATTTATTCCACACTATCAGCAAAGATTTTATTCTGTTTGGTGGCGGGGACTGGACTTATCGGGGTAACGACCAATATCCCGTCGACCGCTATCAGCAATGGGGAGTTCGGGCAGGAGTTGGTGGACAAATCTATTCCGGCATCCATGGCGTATTGTTTGCCACATTACGTGATCGGCGCTTTGGTGCTTACAGCCCGATGCTGAATGCTAAGCGTCATGATACGGAGCAAATATACACCGCTGTTATCAGAGTGCCTGCGGCTGAAATCATGGGGATGACCCCTTCTGTTACTTTCCGCTACCGACGCAATCACAGCAATGTAGATTGGATGTACAGCTATAACAAAAACGAAGTGCTGCTCAGGCTGGAAAAGTTTTTTTAATCAAAATCTGATGATTTTTTATTTGTGCGATGATAACTGAGGCAAGAAATATCAATGGCATATCAAATTAAAACCGGACTAACTCCCATCACCATAGCTCTGTCACTGGCATTTTCACTGGCAGCACCTCCTTTGTTTGCTGAATCCAAACCTGCCAGCACAACGTCAGACAGCAAAACTGATTTAGGTAAAATCCGGGTGACAGATAACAGAGATAAAGATGAAGCCGGTTATGATGCGGTTTATGACAAAGATATCTCCAATATTTATATCGGCAAAAAGGAGATAGAGCGTTACAAAGGCGCATCTCCTGCTGATGTCATTAAAGGGGCTGTTGGTGTTTACAGTGGTGATGCCCGCAATAGCGGTGCCTTAGATATCAATATTCGTGGTATTCAGGGACAAGGGCGTATTCCCGTCACGATTGATGGAACCGAACAGGCAATTACCGTTGGACGTGGCTATAACGGTGCTAATAACCGCAACTATATTGATCCTAACTTAATCAGCAGCATTGAAATTGAGAAAGGGCCTTCCCTGAATCGCAGGGTGAAAGGTTCCGTCGGGGGAGCAGTCTCTATCAAAACACTCAATATTGATGATGTCGTGCCGGAAGGTGAAACATTTGGCATCAATACCAAACTGGAAACCAGTAGTAACTCAGTCAAAGAGCGCACCCCGTCTTTGTCACTGGGACAGGATTACCGCGATGTTCCCAATTTTATACACAATGGAATCGAATCTGATCCTGCACTAAAAATCACTCCACACTCATCAAAAGACAATAAACTGTTCGGTTTCAAAGATAATGCCTTTCGCGTTGCAGTGGGAACACGACAAGAATATTTTGACCTGATGCTGGCTTATGCTTACCGCCATAAGGGCAACTATTTTGCAGGTAAAGGTGGTGCACATCGCTATGATGCAGCAGCAACAGAAGCCGATATAAACTTAATGCTCAACCCAAAAACGAGTCTAGACCCTTATCTCCCCTTTGCAGCCCGTATTTATCGCCCCGGTAATGAAGTCCCCAATACTTCCAGCAAAATGCAATCGGTGTTAATCAAAAACACCTGGCACTTCACCGATGAGCAGGCATTACAACTTGCTTTCCGTAACACGCGTATGGAGTTCGGCGATATCATGCCTTCAAGACTGGCATCGGTGCTTGCTAAAGAAAATAGTGTTCCTCAATGGCCGCTGGCCAATGCCCGCCAGCAGGCGGCTAGCCTAAATTATAAATGGGACTCTGCTGCAAACCCTTATATTGATTTTGATATGAATCTGTGGACAACCCGCACGATAAGTAACACCAATACTTCAGGTGGATATCCGCGTGGTCCGGTTACCAGAGACTATGATTGGGAGGGAGGAAAAGGCAGGAACACTAATATTGATGGGACCTTAATCAATACAGCCGTCACCAATGCCCAAAATAATCGTTGGGGTGTAGATATTTCCAATAAATTCGAACTGACCCGAAATTTGGATCTTACTCTGATGGGAAATTTCCAACGCGAACGCTTGGGTTCTGATGATGACATCAGCCATATTGATAATCTGTATTTCTTTCAGTCCCCAGCAAGAAAAGGGCAACGTCAGGAAATTAATCTCGCTTTTAACTTTGACTGGCGTCCTACTTCATGGCTGGCATTGGGTGCTGGTGCTAAACGTGTTTCCTATTGGTCCAAAGATGATTTTCTTAATGAACGGCGTATCGCAAGAGATAGAAATTATAAAGAACCGGGAGAAATAATCGGATATAAAATGAGCTACTGGCGAACAGTAACAGAGGAAGAAGCCAATGACTTCAAAAAACGAAATGATGAAAAATATTATTCTAAACTTAGCAGAACAGAAAAACGTGAATTGCGTGCTAAGACAAAAAAAATAAAAGATAGAAATGATCGTATTCAACAAAAAAGATGGTTAGTTGAAGAAAAATTCGAGTGGAAATATAACCCTGAAACAGGAAAACTTAATAAAAGCGATAACCCCTATTTTAATGGCCAATTGGATATGAATGAAAAGGTTATCGACCCAATCAGCGGCAGAGAAGCCTATAAATATGAGTATAGTGCAAACAGTCTGAGTAATAATGATAAGATACTCTCACAAGATGTAGATTCTCCTTGGGAACCAGCCCCAAAACGTAAATCCCATGCTTGGGCACCAACATTCTCAGCTACTGCCTATATCACTGACGATCTCAGAGTCTATACCCGTTATGCCGAGGCAGTAAGAATGCCCAGTATTTTTGAAGATACTGTCGGTTTTTCAGGCGTTAAAGAAAATTACATTGGTTTGAAATTTAAACCAGAACGAGCCAAAACCATAGAAACAGGTTTCGTTTATGATTTCAGCCAGTTAGTGAATGCTGAACGTAATGCGGATATCAAACTCTCCTATTACAATACTGTTATTGAAAATGTGTTCGACAGGGATAATACCTATAATTTCGCCCAGTTAGATAAACAAAAACTGGCAGGTTTAGAATTACAGGCTCGTTACGACAACGGCAGTTTCTTTACTGATATGGGTTTGGTCTACAACATGAAAAATAAGGTGTGTGACAATAACTCTGCCGCAAGAATGGATTCTCAGAATCGTTACGGTATTCCCGAATGTATTGATGGTGGTTTCCCGGGCGGTTACTTGCGTACTTCCATTCAGCCAAAATATACCGCTAACCTGAATGTCGGCGGACGCCTGTTTGATGAAAAACTGGAACTGGGCAGCCGGATGCTCTACCACAGCAGAGCAGAAAACAAAGATGAAAAATGGTTGATGGGTGTTTTGCCGAATGAATATAAAGGGATATCCAACAACCCGATGCGCTGGAACTCCGTCTTCACCGTTGATGCCTATGTCAGCTACCAAATCACCCCTGCGATATCAATGGAACTGACTGGCACAAACTTAACTAACCGCTATTATCTTGATCCACTTACGCGCTCAATGATACCGGCACCGGGCAGAACCTTTAAGCTCAGCCTTACCAGTCAGTTTTAGAGGATAGTATGTTCAATACAGTCATATCAGACAACGCAGTGATCAACACGCAGAAAACACTCAGTAAACGTTTTCTGGTTGGTATTCTTATCGCTGTTTTATTACATATCAGTCTGATATGGCTGTTAAACCGACATACAGAGCCGAACGATGACAGTGCCCATTATCTTAATCAGAATTCTCCTTTGACAAGTTTTTCAATCACGATGGTTACGGCCTCAGCATTAGCAGAAGAGCCGGAGCCAGTTGAATTATCTCAGCCAGTTCTGACTGTTCCTGAATCACCGGCAGCTCCGGTAATTGCACTGGATAAAGTCGTTCAAACAGAAAAAAAGATCGATACTCCGGCCGAACCAATAAAAACTCAAAAACCTAAAAAACAGCCAAAAGAAAAACCGAAAGAAAATAGAGAAAAGAAATCTGCTCAGTCATCTCAGACTCCCCAAAACAGCCCGGAGGAACTTGAAACGAATGGCACTGATCGGGTCAACTCACAAAGTGGAATGAGTCAGGCGAAAACTTCTCAACCTTTAGTGGGTCAGGGTAATAGTGAGTCAGACAATTACCATGCGAGGCTCCGGCAGGAAATTGAGCGCCATAAGCGTTACCCCCGCAAAGCAAAACGAATGAAGCAGGAAGGTACAGTCACCGTCAATTTTATCCTTCAGGATGATGGTTCAATTACTGCCGCCAAAATCGTTCAATCCTCCGGCTACAGTGCAATGGATAATGAAGCACTGAAAGCGCTCAGTCTTGCTAAATCTATTGGCCCGAAACCAACAACACTGCCAGCAGATATCACACTGCAAATCAGCTTTGAGCTGGTTCGATAATATACATGCCATAACCGACCTTTTGAGCAAAAATTAGACAAGTGTCACTGATTGCAAAAATCAACACGCCAAATTACTTTCACTGAATAAAAACACTCAGGGGATTTACCATGTCTAGAGGATTAAAAGGGAAAGTTGCACTTGTCACCGAAGCCACTCAGAGGTAATTATGGGGATTTTCTTGAGTAAGCTAAGTCTATATCAACAGACAGGCGCGGAAACTCTCGCACAAACAGGTTAATAGCAGTGCCACCCTTTAATGCAAATACTTTTTCTTCAGCGACGATAGGTAATACCCTGATAAGGAGTTTTACCTGCTGATAGAAAACTGAGTTTTTATCCATAACGATCTTCTTTAGATTGATTATATTTCAGACATCGAAGTTGGTTGGTACTGTAATTTTGTAGCGTTCATCATAACGTCCCTGAGCGACTACCTGACGTTTACCAGAACCCAATTCTATCTGTGATTCTTCAAGACGCTTCACCCATTGATGGCCATAGTAATGACTAAGAAACAGAAAAATACGATTGGTTTGTACAGCATGACTACGTAAGAGCAATGACTGAACTTTTCTCGGACTCAAATTCACCAGCCCCTGAAATAACTCAGCCGCATGTTCAAAACTTATATTTTTCCCTATTGAGTCAATAAGTTCATAAGCTGCCAACTCAGGAGAGCTGGCTTTAAGCTCTCTTCCATTCACCTGCACAAAGGTAAAATCTGTGTCAGATAATTCACTTAATTTATTGTTGCTACAATATAACCAGCGTTGGTCAGGAAATTCTTTAAACCATTTAGGAAGAGATTGCTTGCTTCCTACTCCTACCCACACTTGTTCCGATTTTAATGGTAAATAATGGCTAAGACCCTGATAGGTTAAACTAGTTAAACCTGCAAGATGGACTGGAAGATGGAGCTGGTCTATCACAGCTTTTAGTGCATCGGCCCACTCCGGCTTGTAGTCTTGTCTTGAATTTGGACGGTAGTAGACTCCTGTAAACAGTTTTTTTAGCCAACCATTCTGAGTGTACTTTTGCGTTAAGGAGTAGCTGATACCATTTTCAATCAACCACTGTTGGAGAATTAAGGCCCCTGGTACAGTATGATTTACTAACCAGTTTATTTTTGAAGACATTTTCACACCCTGAGTGTAAATATTGAACACATAATAAACTGTAAGTTTGTATATATCAATATATTCATACTCAAGGTGTAATAATTATTATTTTTTTAAACAACCAGTCATCTTAGCTATGCTAATTTGCTGTTTTACTCCATACCTTCCGACTTCACTTCCCGATACAAAAACTTGAAAAAATCCGCCCAAGTAAATCATCAGAGGTAAATTCTCCGGTGATTTCAGTCAATGCCTGTTGTGCCAACCGGAGTTCTTCCGCTAATAACTCCCCGGAGCGAGCAAATACCAATTGTTGATGGCCTTCCTGCAAATGTTCTGCTGCGGTATTCAGTGCCTGCAAATGACGGCGTCGTGCGAGGAATCCACCTTCAGTATTACTGTTAAAGCCCATCGCTTCTTTGAGATGATCACGCAACAAATTAATCCCTTTATCTGCTAGAGCAGAAAGACGAATTAACGTGTAGCCATTAATTTCTGATACGCCGCTGGCTTCACCGGTCATATCTGTTTTATTACGGATAATCGTTACAGGCAGGGATTCTGGCAGCTTAGCCATAAATTCCGGCCAGATTTTTTCAGGTTCGATGGCATCCGTCGTCGTACTGTCTACCATAAACAACACGCGATCCGCCTGTTCGATTTCCTGCCATGCCCGCTCAATACCAATCCGTTCCACTTCATCGCTGGCTTCGCGCAGACCAGCAGTATCAATCACATGCAGGGGCATTCCATCAATATGAATATGTTCGCGTAAAACATCACGAGTTGTACCTGCAATATCCGTCACAATCGCTGCTTCACGCCCCGCCAGCGCATTCAGCAAGCTGGATTTACCTGCATTCGGGCGGCCTGCAATGACAACTTTCATCCCTTCACGCAACAGGCTACCCTGACGAGCCTGCGAACGAACCAGCTCAAGCTCCGCGATCACTTCATCCAGCTTGGCTTCTATCTTGCCATCAGAAAGAAAATCAATTTCTTCATCAGGAAAATCAATCGCTGCTTCAACATAGATGCGCAGGTTAGTCAGTTCTTCCACCATTTGGTGAACCTGATTGGAAAATGTTCCCTGTAGGGAATTCATCGCAGAGCGCGCGGCCTGTTCAGAACTGGCATCAATCAGGTCGGCAATCGCCTCAGCCTGAGCCAAGTCAAGTTTATCGTTGAGGAAAGCACGTTCAGAAAATTCACCGGGATTAGCGATTCGCACACCGGAAATAGTCAGAATACGTTTCAGCAGTAAATCAAGAATAACCGGGCCGCCATGCCCCTGAAGTTCCAGTACGTCTTCACCGGTAAAGGAATTAGGGCCGGGGAAATAAAGGGCGATGCCCTGATCTAAAACTGAGCTATCTACATCACGAAATGGCAGATAATCGGCATAGCGGGGTTTCGGGAGTTTCCCTAATACCACCTCAGCAACTGCCGCAGCTTTGGGACCAGAAATACGCAGGATACCAACACCACCTCGTCCCGGAGGGGTGGCCTGAGCAACTATCGTATCGGTGGTATTCATGGAATTCTCTCTTTTACCAATTTGCCAATGAATGGAAATAATAAAGGCGGCCAATGACCGCCTTCTACTTATTTTTTAAAAGACCCGTTTCTCAAGAAATTATTTCTTGGTCAGATCGATTTGCTTTTCTTTCTTCTCTTTCTTTTCGCGGGTATGCAGACCGCGTTTTTCCAGACTGCGGAAAATAACCTGCTGCTGGATAATGGTTACCAGGTTACTGACGATGTAGTACAGCACCAGACCAGATGGGAACCACAAGAAGAAAACAGTGAACACGACAGGCATGTAAGTCATGATCTTCTGCTGCATTGGGTCAGTGACCGTCGTTGGCGACAGTTTCTGGATCACAAACATAGTCACACCCATAAGCAATGGCAGAATGTAGTATGGATCCTGTGCAGACAGGTCATTAATCCAACCGATAAATGGTGCATGACGCAGTTCAACAGAGCCCATCAGCATGTAATACAGTGCAAGGAAGATTGGCATCTGAATAACCAGAGGTAAACAGCCGCCCAGCGGGTTCACTTTCTCTGTTTTGTACAACGCCATCATTTCCTGACTCATGCGCTGACGGTCGTCGCCATATTTTTCACGCATTGCAGTGATTTTCGGCTGCAACAGGCGCATCTTCGCCATAGAAGTGTATTGCGCTTTAGTCAGCGGGTACATGATACCACGCACGATAAAGGTAATAGCGATGATGGAGAAGCCCCAGTTACCAATGAACTCGTGCAGGAATTTCAGTAACTTGAACAGAGGCTGGGAAATAAACCACAACCAGCCGTAATCAACAGTCAGATCCAGATGTGGTGCAACAGCCGCCATTTTGTCCTGAATTTCAGGACCGACCCACAGAGTAGAAGCAATGTTCTGCTTGCTGTTCGGTGCGATATTGATGGTGTCACCTTTGTACCCGATAATTGCCATTTTCTGGTTTTTCAGGTCAATGGTGTAGAAATTGCTGGTCTTACCTTCTCCAGGAACCCACGCAGTGGCGAAATATTGCTGAAGCATCGCTACCCAGCCACCTTGTGTGGTTACGGAAAGTGGTTTACTTTCAATTTCATCAAATTTGTATTTTTCGTATTTTTCTTGATCAGATGAGTAAGCAGCACCACGATAAGTATGTAAGGCAAAATTGCTGCTGCCGGTATCGCGATGTTTCGGCAGATCAACACTCTGCTTCAACTGACCGAAAAATGCCATCTGCAACGGTTTGTCAGTCACGTTATCAATGCTGTAATCAACAGAGACAGCATAGTTACCGCGTTTCAATACGAAAGTTTTGACGTACACAACACCATCCGGCGCAGTATAAGTCATAGGAATACGCAACTCATCCTGACCTTCAGCCAAAACGTAGTTGTTCTGAGCAGCAGTATAAAGAGGACGTTCAGCCTGATTATCCGGGCCATTAGTGCCTGTTAAGCCACTTTGAGCCTGATAAGTAAACTCTGGGGTTGTTTCCAGAAGCTTGAACGGCATCTTGGAACCGAGGGTATCCGGATAGGCCAGCAGGTCAGCCTCTTCGATATCACCACCACGGGTATTGATGTGCAACGAAAGCACATCCGTTTTCACGGTGATCAGTTTACCTTGCCCACTGACTGCTTCATTACTCAGCGTATTGGTTTGCTGCGAGACCTGTACTGTTGGTTGTGGGTTCTTATCATTCTCCCACGCCTGCCAGACCAGGAACGAAACAAACAGCAGAGCGATGAGAAGAAGATTGCGTTGCGAATCCATCGTTAATGTTCTCTGTTATCTTCGTTTTTTTTAGGTGGGACAGGATCATCACCACCTTCGTGTAAAGGGTGGCATTTTAATATGCGTTTCACCGTTAACCAACTGCCTTTCATCATGCCAAACCTACGCAGTGCCTCAATGCCATATTGGGAACAGGTAGGATTGAAACGACAACGAGGCCCCAGCAGTGGACTAATCACTAACTGATAACCTCTGATTAAAGCAATCAAGAGGCGCGAGCCAAGCGACAGTGACGACGCCATAATTTGCCCAACGTTTCCGTTAGCTCACGGTTATCAAGCTCAGCGACCCCTTTCCTCACCAAAATCACAAAATCCATTGACGGTAATTTATGCTGGTTTAAACGAAAACTTTCACGGGCTAATCGCTTAATACGATTTCGCTCATGGGCGCGTTTAACATTTTTTTTGGCGACGGTTAGACCGATACGGGGATGCCCCAGCTGATTAAGGCGTCCAAGGATGGTTATCTCTGCGGAACTTGCCCGTTGTGGCTGCTGGAAAACATAAGTGAAATGCTCGGGAGTTAACAAACGTAACTCCCTCGGAAAAGCGAGCTTAACCACGTGGAATGGTTAGCTTTATTACTTAGAAACAGTCAGACGAGCACGGCCTTTCGCACGACGGCGAGCCAGAACCTGACGACCATTTTTAGTGGCCATACGTGCGCGGAAGCCGTGTGTACGGTTACGCTTCAGTACGGATGGTTGAAAAGTGCGTTTCATAGCGATTTCTACCTAACTTAAAATTTGTAACTGATTCAGCAAATGCGTTGGCGACCAGTGGAAATAAGTAGACACCGATGCCTCAATCGCAACATCAATATATAGAAAGAGGCAGGATTGTAATAAAATGTACTACCCTTAGTCAATTCCAAGATGACGCGAGCCTGACCGCGTTTCAGCTGATGCCAGACTTGTTGCTACCCAAAGTTTTTGCTATCTAAGGTGTTAATCCTGACTTCCACCAGCCACAGCCGGAAAAAATCGTTTGGCATCACACACAGGGTGCAAGATTATACGGACTGTGCAATAAAGCGCAAGGATCCTACACGGATCCTGCCATTTGCGTAGTAATTATACTATTGCTTTCCCTTTGAATTTTAAACGATAGCTAAATGGAATTTGCTATATACCATGATTCCACTACAGTATCTTCTATGGGCTTTATCTTCTCCGCGTACCAAAGCGTGGTGATCTCCCTGTGGATAAAAAGCATCAAAGCTGTGTAAAAGAATGAGGATTTATGTCGTCTTTTGCGTTATGATCACTGGTCACGATTCCGATCTCGCTGTACGGATCGTTGGGAGAGCGATGAAACTAGAAATCGCCACAAGGTACTGCGAGTCCTCTCATCGAGAAATGTTCTTATCGGTAATATTCTTATCGAGGGCATCTTTATCGATAAAGAGTAATGCCTTGTGCCCAGTATAACGTATCTATTATTCCAGTTTCTTTTATTGGTCTTGTTTTAGGGGAGTTCGCCGTGTCACTTTCGCTTTGGCAGCAATGTCTTGCCCGATTGCAGGATGAGTTACCTGCCACAGAATTCAGTATGTGGATACGACCCCTTCAGGCAGAACTAAGTGATAACACTTTGGCTCTTTATGCACCCAACCGCTTTGTGCTGGATTGGGTCAGAGAGAAATATATAAATAATATCAATTTGTTATTAAATGATTTCTGTGGTCCTGAAGTACCGTTACTGCGTTTTGAAGTAGGTAATAAGCCTGTTTCAGCAAGCCAGTCTACATCTCAGAAAATCATTGCTGATATGCCGGTGGTTGCTGCTCCATCCAGTTTATCTGTACGCCCTAGCTGGGATAATGCAAAAGCGCAGCCTGAGTTATCTTATCGCTCGAATGTGAATCCAAAGCATACATTCGATAACTTTGTCGAAGGTAAATCCAACCAGCTCGCCAGAGCCGCTGCCAGGCAAGTTGCCGATAATCCGGGCGGAGCTTATAACCCTCTGTTCCTGTATGGCGGCACCGGTTTAGGTAAAACCCACCTTTTACATGCTGTCGGTAACAGCATCATGGCGCGCAAAGCCAATGCAAAAGTGGTATACATGCATTCTGAACGGTTTGTTCAGGATATGGTTAAGGCTTTGCAGAACAATGCGATAGAAGAATTTAAACGCTATTATCGCTCAGTAGATGCCCTGCTTATCGATGATATTCAATTTTTCGCTAATAAAGAGCGCTCCCAAGAAGAATTCTTTCATACGTTCAATGCCCTGCTGGAAGGTAATCAACAGATTATTCTGACATCAGATCGCTATCCGAAAGAGATTAATGGCGTTGAAGATCGGTTAAAATCCCGTTTTGGCTGGGGTCTGACCGTTGCCATAGAACCACCGGAGCTGGAAACTCGTGTTGCGATTCTGATGAAAAAAGCAGACGAAAACCAGATTCAGTTGCCGGGAGAAGTGGCTTTCTTTATAGCTAAACGCCTGCGTTCCAACGTTCGTGAACTCGAAGGCGCTTTGAATCGGGTTATCGCCAATGCCAATTTTACTGGTCGGGCGATTACTATTGATTTTGTACGCGAAGCATTACGTGACTTATTGGCTCTACAGGAAAAGCTGGTAACGATTGATAATATTCAGAAAACGGTTGCTGAATATTACAAAATCAAAGTTGCCGATTTGCTTTCCAAGCGCCGTTCACGCTCCGTTGCCCGTCCAAGACAGATGGCAATGGCGCTGGCAAAAGAGCTGACAAACCACAGCTTGCCTGAAATCGGGGATGCCTTTGGTGGTCGTGACCATACTACGGTACTTCACGCATGTCGTAAAATCGAACAACTGCGTGAAGAGAGTCATGATATCAAAGAAGATTTTTCTAACTTAATCAGAACATTGTCGTCCTAGCGCTATGAAATTTATCATTGAACGTGAGCAATTATTAAAACCCCTGCAACAGGTCAGCAGCCCATTAGGTGGCCGCCCTACTCTGCCTATTTTAGGTAATTTATTGTTGCAGGTGACTGAAGGCTCCCTGTTACTGACAGGTACAGATTTAGAAATGGAAATGAAGGCTAGGGTGACGCTCACTCAGCCACATGAACAGGGTGCAACCACCATTCCCGCGCGTAAATTCTTTGACATCTGGCGTGGGTTGCCTGACGGTGCCGAAATCAGCGTTGAACTGGATGGTGACCGCATTCTGGTTAGATCCGGCCGTAGCCGCTTTTCGCTCTCTACTCTGCCTGCTTCCGATTTCCCCAATCTGGATGACTGGCAAAGTGAAGTTGAATTTTCACTTCCACAGGCAACACTGAAACGTCTGATTGAGTCTACCCAGTTCTCAATGGCGCATCAGGATGTTCGTTATTATCTGAACGGTATGCTGTTCGAAACCGAAGGGGAAGAACTGCGCACTGTATCCACAGATGGTCACCGTCTGGCGGTCTGCTCCATGAATATCGGCCAGAGCCTGCCTTCGCATTCAGTGATTGTTCCACGTAAAGGCGTGATTGAATTGATGCGCTTACTGGATGGCGGAGATAACCCGCTTCAATTGCAAATCGGCAGCAACAATATCCGCGCCCACGTTGGTGACTTCATATTTACATCAAAACTGGTTGACGGGCGTTTTCCTGACTACCGCCGTGTCCTGCCGAAAAACCCGGATAAGACACTGATAGCAAACTGTGACACGCTTAAACAGGCGTTTTCACGGGCAGCGATTTTATCCAACGAAAAATTTCGTGGGGTTCGCATCTACCTGAGCGAAAACCAGCTCAGAATTACTGCCAATAACCCGGAGCAGGAAGAAGCAGAAGAGATTGTTGATGTCAGCTATCAGGGCACGGAAATGGAAATCGGCTTTAATGTCAGCTACGTACTGGATGTTCTCAATGCACTGAAATGCGAGCAGGTAAGTTTGCTGCTGACGGATGCCACATCCAGTGTAAAAATAGAGAATTCAGCCAGTCAGGCCGCGACGTATGTCGTGATGCCGATGCGCCTGTAAATAATACGCCTGTATATTAACTCATTGAACATGATTCTCTCGCGTTTATTGATCCGCGATTTTCGTAATATCGCCAATGCCGACCTGCCATTGGCGACGGGCTTTAATTTTCTGGTCGGGCCGAATGGCAGCGGAAAAACGAGCGTACTGGAATCCATTTACACATTGGGTCACGGGCGCGCTTTTCGCAGTATTCAGGCAGGAAGAGTCATCCGCCATGATAGTGAAGAGTTCATTCTTCATGGAAGACTGGAACAGCAATCCCACGAGCGGACGTTATCCGTTGGGCTGAGCAAAAACCGTCAGGGTGACAGCAAAGTCAGAATAGATGGCAGTGATGGGCATAAAATTGCAGAGCTGGCGAAAATGCTGCCGATGCAGCTTATCACTCCGGAAGGTTTTACGTTGTTAAATGGCGGCCCGAAATATCGTCGCGCTTTTATCGACTGGGGTTGCTTTCATAATGAACCGCGTTTTTTTGCTGGCTGGGCCAATCTGAAAAGGTTGCTCAAACAACGGAATGCGGCATTACGGCAAGTCACCCGCTATAGCCAGATCCAGCATTGGGATCATGAGCTTGCGCCATTGGCAACTCAGATAAGCCAATGGCGGGCTGAATATATTGCAGGTATTGCAGAAGATATTGAGAAAACCTGTAAACAGTTTTTACCTGAATTCACTCTCAATATCTCTTTTCAACAGGGCTGGGACAAAGAGAGTGAATATGCAGAACTACTCGCGCGGCAGTTTGAGCGCGATAAAGCATTAACCTATACCGCATCCGGCCCCCACAAAGCCGATCTGCGGATCAGGGCAGACGGCACATCTGTAGAGGATATGCTCTCACGTGGTCAGCTTAAGTTACTGATGTGTGCTCTTAGGTTAGCGCAGGGTGAATATTTCACCCGACAGAGCGGGCAAAAATGCCTGTATCTGCTTGATGATTTTGCTTCTGAATTGGATGCCGGCCGTCGTAAGTTATTAGCCGAGCGTCTGAAATCTACGCAGGCTCAGGTGTTTGTCAGTGCAATTACACCCGAGCAGGTTGCAGACATGATTGACGTAAATAGCAGGATGTTTAGCGTAGAACATGGCAAAATATGCCCTATGGATTTCGAATTCAGCCAGCATAGTAAAGGTGATTCGAAAGACGAAGGGTAAGAGGTTCAACCACAGGATTAAGATAAGCGAGAAACGTTGATGTCGAATACATATGACTCCTCAAGTATCAAGGTATTAAAAGGGCTGGATGCTGTTCGTAAACGTCCAGGCATGTATATCGGCGATACCGATGATGGTACTGGCCTGCACCACATGGTCTTCGAGGTTGTTGACAACGCTATCGACGAAGCCCTCGCAGGTCATTGTGACAAAATAGTTGTTACTATCCATGCAGATAACTCTGTTTCTGTACAGGATGATGGCCGCGGTATTCCTACCGGCATACACGAAGAAGAAGGTGTTTCAGCAGCGGAAGTCATCATGACCGTGCTGCATGCGGGGGGTAAGTTCGATGACAACTCCTATAAAGTTTCCGGCGGTCTGCATGGCGTAGGGGTTTCTGTTGTTAACGCCTTATCTGAAAAACTGGAACTGACTATCCGTCGTGACGGCAAAGTGCACGAACAGACTTACCAGCATGGGGTTCCACAGTCACCACTGAAAATAGTCGGTGATACAGAACAAACGGGAACAACCGTGCGTTTCTGGCCTAGTATGGATACGTTCAAAATTAACACCGAGTTCGAATACGATATTCTGGCAAAACGTCTGCGCGAATTGTCATTCCTGAACTCCGGTGTTTCCATCCGTTTAGTTGATAAACGTACCAATGCTGAAGATCTCTTCCATTACGAAGGCGGAATCAAAGCATTTGTTGAATACCTGAGCCGCAATAAAAACCCGATTCACCAGAATGTCTTCTATTTCTCCACCGAAAAAGACGGTATCGGCGTTGAAATTTCCATGCAATGGAATGACGGTTTTCAGGAAAATATTTACTGCTTCACCAACAACATTCCTCAGCGCGATGGGGGAACTCACTTAGTGGGCTTCCGTACCGCGATGACCCGTACCCTCAACAGTTACATGGATAAAGAGGGTTACAACAAAAAATCCAAAGTCAGCGCGACCGGTGATGATGCTCGTGAAGGCCTGATTGCCGTTATCTCGGTTAAAGTTCCGGATCCGAAGTTCTCTTCCCAGACCAAAGACAAGCTGGTTTCCTCTGAAGTGAAAACCGCCGTTGAAACGCTGATGAATGAGAAGCTGGTGGAGTACCTGCTGGAAAACCCGAACGATGCCAAAACCGTTGTCGGTAAAATCATTGATGCAGCCCGTGCCCGTGAAGCAGCACGTAAAGCGCGTGAAATGACCCGCCGTAAAGGTGCTCTGGATTTGGCAGGTCTGCCGGGCAAACTGGCTGACTGTCAGGAACGTGATCCGGCCCACTCTGAACTCTACTTAGTGGAGGGTGATTCTGCGGGTGGTTCTGCAAAACAGGGGCGTAACCGTAAGAATCAGGCAATCCTGCCACTGAAAGGTAAGATCCTGAACGTTGAAAAAGCGCGTTTTGATAAAATGCTCTCTTCACAGGAAGTGGCAACCCTGATTACCGCACTGGGCTGTGGTATCGGCCGTGATGAGTACAACCCGGACAAACTGCGTTATCACAGCATTATCATCATGACCGATGCCGATGTTGATGGCTCCCACATCCGTACTCTGTTGCTGACATTCTTCTATCGCCAGATGCCTGAGATCATTGAGCGTGGTTATGTCTATATTGCCCAGCCACCACTGTATAAAGTGAAGAAAGGCAAACAGGAACAATACATCAAAGATGATGATGCAATGGAAGCGTATCAGATGTCCATCGCACTGGATGGCGCATCACTGTATACCAATCCACATGCTCCGGCGCTGAAAGGTGAAGCACTGGAACAGCTGGTCACTGAATTCAATGCCGCGCAAAAAATCATCAAACGTATGGAGCGTTTGTATCCTCAGGCATTACTGAGCAATCTGGTCTATCATCCGAAGCTGACAGAAGATACCTTAACCGATCAGACCAAAGTGGAAGAGTGGGTCAGTGCCCTGACTATTCGCCTGAATGATAAAGAGCAGCATGGCAGCACTTACAGCTATCAGATCCATGAAAACCGCGAGCGTCAGGTTTATGAGCCGGTTCTGTGTATCCGTACCCACGGTGTTGATACCAACTACAATCTGGATTTCGATTTCATCCACGGTGGTGAATACCGTCGTATCAGCAAACTGGGTGAACTGATCAGCAACCTGATTGAAGAAGGTGCCTACATTGAACGTGGTGAGCGCCGTCAGCCTGTGAGCAGCTTTGAACAAGCGCTGGAGTGGCTGAGCAAAGAATCACGCCGTGGTCTTTCTATTCAGCGCTATAAAGGTCTGGGAGAAATGAACCCGGAGCAATTGTGGGAAACCACGATGAATCCGGAAACCCGCCGTATGATGCGCGTGACGGTGAAAGATGCCATTGCAACGGATCAACTGTTCACCACCCTGATGGGCGATGCGGTTGAACCTCGCCGTGCATTTATCGAAGAGAATGCGCTGAAAGCAGCGAATATTGATATTTAATATTCATCTATTAACCCAGATAACAACCGTTATCTGGGTTATATGATATAAAAAACCTACCAGTTTATTATTTTCAGTAAAATTAAAAAAATCAGAATAGATAAGTGCCTTTTCAATAAAAACAAAACTGATAATAATGGTTTTTATTTATCCACTATAAAATGAAATCATAATGGATGAAGCAATTTAAGCATTCATTGATAATTATGATATTCATTAATGTTCTTCTAATTCTTATTTTTGGAAAATTTGTATTTAATAATCACCGCCAATATTATCATGCATCAATTCTATTGGCGGGTTACTCCAACTATCACATTGGCTATACACTTCGTCTTTCAAGTTGCCTCTTTGTTGGCTACGCTCGCTCACCCCAGTCACATAGTTATCTATGCTCCCGGGGATGAACTCCCTTGCCGTCGCGACGCATCTTGAAATTCATTGTGTATAATAATCAAATTATTTTACAACAAAATACGCAACATACGACGAAGTGGCTCCGCTGCTCCCCACAATAGCTGATCACCAACCGTAAAGGCTGACAGATATTCAGGCCCCATATTCAGCTTACGCAGACGTCCCACAGGAGTATTCAGAGTCCCTGTCACTGCAGCAGGTGTTAATTCGCGCATAGTCAGTTCACGATCATTCGGAATAACGCGAACCCACTCATTATGGGAAGCCAGCAGCGTTTCAATTTCATGGATCGGGATATCTCGTTTCAGTTTCAGGGTAAATGACTGACTATGACAGCGCAATGCGCCAACGCGAACACACAGACCATCAACCGTAATAATATTGTTACCCGTGTTCAGGATCTTGTTGGTTTCCGCCTGCCCTTTCCATTCTTCGCGGCTCTGGCCATTTTCCAGCTGCTTATCAATCCACGGGATCAAACTTCCCGCCAGCGGAACACCAAATTGATCTGTCGGTAACGTGCCACTGCGGGTAAAGTCTGTGACACGCTTTTCAATATCTAAAATAGCAGAAGCCGGATTTTGCAGTTCACCCGCAACCTGATTGTGCAACATGCCCATTTGCGTCAATAGTTCGCGCATATGGCGAGCACCACCGCCGGAAGCTGCCTGATAAGTTGAAACTGATGCCCACTCAATCAAGTTATTAGCAAACAGACCACCCAATGACATCAACATCAGGCTGACAGTACAGTTACCACCAACAAACGTTTTAATGCCTTTATTCAGGCTGTCCTGAATGTGCTGATGGTTAACAGGATCAAGGATAATGACAGCATCATCATTCATACGCAGTGCAGAAGCTGCATCAATCCAATACCCTTGCCAGCCCGTTGCTCTCAGTTTAGGGTAAATGTTATTGGTATAATCTCCCCCCTGACAGCTGATAATAATATCCAGTGCTTTGAGTGCTTCAATATCAAAAGCATCCTGCAATACACCTGATTTACCTGTAAATTCCGGCGCTGCTTGCCCGTATTGGGAAGTGGTAAAGAAGACGGGGTTAATTTCATTAAAATCCCCTTCCTCGATCATCCTCTGCATCAATACTGAACCAACCATGCCACGCCAGCCGATAAAACCTACATTTTTCATCATCTTTACCCTGTCTTAAAAAAGTCATTGTCAGCACCCCTGACACCACTAAAGCTGACAAAATATGTGAAAAGGTGCAAGTAAATTTATGCACTACAGGGCTAACAGCTTGTGGCGTTAGCGCCTCATTTTTTCAGCTTATCTTAGTCCTTTCTCAGCTATACACTTCGTCTTTTAAGTTGCCTCTTTGTTGGCTGCAACGCATCTTGAAATCCATTGTGTATCGTATAATTAGCCACAGAAAAATAATTAATTAACTTATAATTTATATAATTAATTATATCAAATGATATTCCGTTCTGAATTTATATCTTAAATATCCTTACACTTATTTTTATTTCCATACAGAATAACAACCAATCAAGAAAATAAATTATTTTATCCTTCACTATAAAAACATAAATAAATAACAATTTTCAATTATTACAATAAGATTGAAAAAAACTATCTCTTCCTCTATTCAGTTATTTTGAAAACTGATTTAATTGAGTATTATTAAAAATTATTATCATCCAGAGATAGCATTCCAATGGAGCTTTTCTTACAAAACTGCTTAGCTTTCCCGGTGGTTATTTTCAGCGGGCTATTACTTATTGTTTTATTTTATTGGATTTGTGCTGCGTTTGGCTTATTAGACATTGATATTCTGAATATCGATGTAGATGGTTTCGATGCCTCTGATGCTTCTGTTCTGGCTGGATGGTTAACAAAACTTGGCCTGAGCGGAATTCCCGTCACCATTATTATCACACTGATTACTCTGATCGGCTGGCCGCTGGGCTATTTCAGCGAACATTTAATGCTGCGTTTCATTGAAACTGATTTAATCCGTTACTTACTTGGTACAGTGGTGCTATTTGTCGTTGGTTTTATTGCCCTATTACTGACAACCATGCTCCTGCGCCCGTTACAGCCGAAACTCGCCAAACTTAATCGTTCCAACAGTATTGATAATTTAATCGGGAAAATCGCTGAAGTCCGCTCTCCCATTGTCACCGAACAACGGGGCGAAGCACTGATGAATAACAATGGTGCCAGCCTTATCTTGCAGATTCGTGCACCAGAAAGTGATGGCATTGCCCGCGGGGATCGTGTCGTCCTTATTAGCTATGACGCCACAATGAACAGCTATACCGTCGTCAGTGAAGATGAATTCAGATTGTGACAACGTTCTTGTTACTCAATCCAGTACCGTAAATTTTGCTATCTGACATGCCTCACTCTACATTCCGGTCATGGATGAATAGCAGCTTAAACTCCGGGGAATTACGTTAACCCCGAACAGGTTTGCTCGACAATGTTTGCCCTAAAACAAAATGGAGAAACACATACACATGTCAGATATTAACTTGGCTGATTTCATGCCTTTCCTGATAATTATTGCGACAATTATTATCGTCATTCTGGGTTTCTTTGGGCTTTTCAAAGCGTTTTATATCAAAGTCCCACAGGGAACCGCCCTGATCGTTAACGATATGTCAGCTCAGCCCAAAGTACATTTCACCGGTGCACTGGTCTATCCCGTTATTTATAAGAAAGAATTTATGCGCATCTCCCTGCTGACGCTGGAAGTGGATCGTCGGGGTAAAGATGGCCTGATCTGTAAAGATAACCTGCGTGCAGACATTACGGTTGCTTTCTATCTGCGCGTCAATGAAACCACGGAAGATGTTCTGAAAGTGGCAAAATCCATCGGTGTTGAGCGCGCCTCTGACCATAACGCAGTCAACGCCCTGTTTAGCGCAAAATTCTCAGAAGCCCTGAAAACCGTTGGTAAACAATTCGAACTATCAAAACTGTTTGAAGACCGCCAGAATTTCCGCGACCGTATCGTTGATGTGATTGGCAAAGATTTAAATGGTTATGCTCTGGAAGACGTTGCCATTGATTATCTGGAACAAACGCCGAAAAACTCACTGGATCCGAACAATATTTTCGATGCCGAAGGTATCCGTAAGATCACTGAAATCACGGCAATTCATAATATAGAAACCAACCAGAAAGAGCGGGATCAGGAATTGGCTATCCAGAAGAAAAACGTGGAAACCCGCGAAGCCAGCCTTGCTTTAGAGCGCCAACAGGCTGATGCTGAAGCCCGCCAGAAACGTGAAATTGAAAGCATTCGTGCCCGTGAAACCGCCGAAACGCTGAAAGTCAAAGAAGAAGAACGCCTGAAAGCAGAACAGGCCCGCATTCAGACCCAACAGGAAATTGAAATTCGCGAAGAGAACCGCCTGCGTGAAGTGGAGGTGGCGCAACAAAACCGCGAACGGGCCGTGATCATTGAGATGGAAAAGGTCACTCGTGCGCAAGAGCTGGAAATTGTCTCCCGCGAGCGTGAAGTCGAACTCCAGCGCATCGAAAAAGAGAAAGCACTGGAAGAAGAGCGCAAAAATATCTCCAACGTCATTCGTGAACGTGTCGCAGTAGAAAAAACCGTTGCGCAGGAAGAAGAGCGTATTAAAGAAGTGCGCATGGTTTCTGAGGCTGATCGCAAGAAACAAATCACCATTATTGATGCTCAGGCCAAAGCAGAGCAGGAGCTGGTTCGGCAGGTGAAACAAGCCGAAGCTGATGAGAACAGTGCAAAATACAAAGCACTGGAAATCAGCACTATGGCACAGGCAGAACTCGAAGCCGCCGCTAAACAGTCTGAAGCGAAAAAACGGATGGCTGAAGGTATTGAAGCGGAAGAAGCCGCCTTAGGTCTGGCTGAAGCCCGTATTCGTCAGGCTAAAGCCGAAGCAGAAGAGAAAGAAGGTCTGGTTCAGGCTAATATCATTGCCGAGAAATTACTGGCAGAAGCTCGTGGTACACAGGAAAAAGGTCTGGCTGAAGCGCGGGTCATGGAAGCTCAGGCTGATGCCTCTGAAAAACAAGGGCTGGCAGAAGCTAAAGTTCTGGAAGAGAAACTGTCAGCTCAGGCCCGTGGTGACGAGCAGCAAGCTCACGCCAAAGAAAAACTGGGTCTGGTGGATGCCAAAGTACTGGAAGAAAAACTGACAGCACAGGCTCGCGGTGAAGGCCAGCTGGGTACAGCACAGGCTGAAGTTATCCGTCAGCGCCTGAAAGCAGAAGCGGATGGTCTGACCGATAAATTCACTGCCATGGGCAACCTTAACGATACTGCCCGTGATCACGAAGAGTTCCGTATGCGTCTTGAGAAAGACTTTGAGCAGGCCATGTCTGCCATTGCCGCCAATAAAGAGATCGCCAAAGAGCAGGCAGAAGTTCTGGCAGCGGCGCTCAGCAAAACCAACATTGATATCGTGGGTGGCGACGGTAGTTTCTTCAATACCTTCTCCAAAGCGCTTACTGTCGGCAAAGCCATTAATGGCGTGGTGGACAAAAGCCCATTAGTCAAATC
Organism: Xenorhabdus sp. PB61.4; assembly: GCF_963894935.1. Taxonomy (NCBI): domain Bacteria; kingdom Pseudomonadati; phylum Pseudomonadota; class Gammaproteobacteria; order Enterobacterales; family Morganellaceae; genus Xenorhabdus; species Xenorhabdus sp. PB61.4. The sequence goes on along the minus strand of NZ_CAWQJR010000171.1, from coordinate 7,919 downwards.
AGCCGTTGATAAGCTGCTGACAGGTAAAGGCGATAAAGGCATTGTAGAAAAATTTATGGAAAAAGAAGTCGGTGAGAAAAAACTGGATTTCAACTCCCTGCTGCAAAACCCGGAAGTCCAGTCTCTGGTCAATATGTTCAGTGGCAATCAAAAAGATCAGACTCCAAAAAGCCCGAATAAAGATAATTCCGAAGAGTAATCAGTCATACCCACCGCCACGGCAATCGTGCCGGTGGGTAATTCACATGCCCTGAAACCCGAATTAATCTCATAAAGCAAGGAAACACTTACGCCATGTCAGATAGCCAACTGAATGATAATCAAGTAAACACCCGCGAACAGGAATTGTTGGATAACGCCGTCGCTGAAGGTGGAGCCTATGATATCTTACGCAATCGTCTGTCTGAACAGGGCCAGCAGCTCCACGAAAAAGTCAGCCTGCTGAATAACCGTCGTCTGGAAGAATTTGGCAAAAACCAGACAGATATTATTGGTCGTATCCGTATCCGCACAGAAAATAACTGCGTTGCCAGGGATATTGTCCGCGTCGGTGACTGGCTGCTGTTTGGCTATAATGTTTTCCTTGGCCTGAAAAAAGAAACACGGGTCGAAGATGTTTTCTCCCTGTACAAACTGAAAAAAGAAAATGATGAATATGATGTTGAATCCGTTCCGCTGACAGGCACGTTTCTTAATATCACCAGCTTTGTGCAGGATTTCCACGAACTCTATACCTACTATAAAAACACCCAATTACTGGAGCTGGTTGAGCGGGACGGCAAACTCCTTGCCAGTTTTCAGATTGGTGAGCGGATCACCGATATCCGCGTATTCCGCTGGGCAATCTCCAGCGATAAAACCGAAATCAGGTACATCGATAATCGCGGTGAACGAGATATCGCCCTGCCTCCGGCCTATGATTTTGAATGGCAGCGAACAACACGGGAAAATACCGTTCATGGTCGCTATCCACATATGAACATTCTCGATACGGTGTTTGTGGAAACGATTGGTGGCGATCTGACCATCAAATGTGAAAATAATACCGAAGATGGGCTGGGTATTTATCGTGAAGCGGTGTTGGATAAAACCCAATCGCTGGATGATGCGCAGATCGAATATGCTCAGACCGGCAGTCTGGTCTTGCTGAAAATTCTGCCTTATCGCGAGGATACATGGCGTTATCTGGTTTACAACACGCTGACTCAGACGGTACAACGCATTGATGCCATTGGTCTGGCTTGTATTCAGCTACCGGAAGATCACGGCATTATTTTCCCCGGCGGCTATTACCTGCAAAACGGCGAGTACAAAACCTTCGATCAGCCCATGGACGGAATGCGTTTCAGGCGGGTTCGCCGCTCCCCGAATGGCGAAGATGTTATGTATATCTTCTATGAGCCAAAATTCGGTCGGCTGGCACTGTTCAATTACAACCTTATCGAACGTAAACTGCAAAACCCACTGTTCGGGCACGGTTATGCCATGCTGGAAGATGGCCAGATGGTACTGTTCGAAGGCCAGTCAGATGAGCCAACACGCATCCATCCGATGCAAATCTGGCAAACCCCTTTCTATTCTGACGAATATGCCGCCCGCCAACCGGCAAAAAACAGCTTTCTGGGGCGTATCGGCAATGCTGAACTGGTGCGGGGAATTTCCGATCTTTACCATATCGCTAAGGAAATTGAACAACAGCAGATCTCTTCTCAGCTTTATGAAAAACTCTGTCAGGATACCCGCCGTCTGGTGGATATCTACTATTGGCTAAGTGACGAAAAGTGGCAAAGTGACGAACAAAGCCTGCATATTGCCGCACTTCTCAAAGAGATCGCCAATACCGGCGAACGCGTATTGGATGAATACGAAAAAGTCGAAAGTATTCGTCGTCAATCCGTCCGGGCGATGAATGAGGCCACATCGCATCAAAAAGAGCTGATGATTGCCATGCTGCCGGAAAGCTGGACTGAAACTCAGCAATATATTGATGCCTTAAACAAGCTGAGTATCCAGCGTGGCCACTTAATTACCCTGCGTGACCACCGTTATATTGATCTCGTCCGCCTTGATGAAATGGAAGCACAACTGGCTGACAGTCAACAACGTATTTCACTGGCAACCGCAGATTTTCTCGCCAGCGACAAAGCATTACAGCCCTTCAATCACCAGCTACAAATACTGGATAAGCAAATACAGGAAGCGGCTAACAGCGCCCAATTGACAGAACCATTGGCGGGCATGGAGAAAATGTCAGCCGATCTGGATATGCTGTCAAACCTGATGGCTTCGCTGAAATTTGAAGATACAACCCAGCAAACGCATATTATTGAATCCATCTCTGAAATTTACGCACTACTGAATCAGGCCAAAGCCAGATTACAACAGCGCCGCAAAGAAAAAGGCGCGGTTGAATCCGTCGCACAATTTAGTGCTCAATTTAAATTGTTCAGTCAGGGGATCACCAACGCCCTGACACTTTCCACTGACCCCGAACGCTGTGAAGAACAGCTCTCACGCCTGTTAGTTCAGCTCGAAGAACTTGAAAGCCAGTTCAGTGACCACGATGAATTCCTGAATGACATTCTGGATAAACGCGAAGAGTTGCTGGAAACATTTGAAACGCATAAACAATCGCTGCTGGATGAGCGCCAGCGCAAGACTCAGAATTTACAGGTTGCGGCAGAACGCTTACTGGACAGCATTAATCGCAGAACAGCCAAATTTTCTTCTCTTGATGAACTGAACGCCTTCTTTGCTGCTGATACCCTGTCGCTGAAAGCCCGTGAAATTATCGGGCGTCTGCGTGAACTGAAAGACAGTGTTAAAGCGGATGATATTGATGCCAAATTCAGGGCTGCCCGCGATCAGGCGATCCGCAGTCTGCGGGATAAAAAAGATATCTACGAAGATGGCGGCAATATTATCAAACTTGGGCCTCGTCACCGTTTCAGTGTGAATACACAGGAACTGGATCTGACCATCCTGCCCCGAGGCGACAAATTATATCTGCATTTAACAGGCACAGATTATCAGGAGCCGATAAACAGCCCGGAACTTGAATCATTGAAACCCTACTGGGCGATTTCCCTTGAATCTGAATCACCCTCAGTCTATCGGGCTGAATACCTTGCTTATTCACTTATCTACTCAGCCAGCAAAGAGCAGGCCGGATTAACACTGGATGGGCTAAAATCCCTGATTAGCCAGCCGGATATGCTGGAAAAAACCGTACGTGATTTTGCCGCTCCCCGTTATAAAGAAGGCTATGAAAAAGGGATTCATGATCATGATGCCATTGCCATTCTGCGCAAACTCATTCCTGTAGGGGAAAGTGCCGATCTTCTGCGTTTCACCCCCCATGCCAGAGCAATTGCCTTTCTGTTCTGGGAGCAAGTTCAGCAAGAAGAGCAACCCTCTTTATGGCCGGAACGCGCACGCACCTGCACCAATATTTATCAACTGTTCCGTAATGATGCCGGCTTACGGGATCTGGAAGCCGAAATAGAAGCAGAAATAAGCCTGTTCCTTGAACGCTATCCAATTAAATGTGAACCCTATCAGCAAACACAGGCCGCTGAATATCTGTGTCTGGTACTAAGTCGCATGACAGTAGAATTTACTTTCAGTAAATATGCCCGAACCTTGCTGGAAGGCCTGCAATCTGCGCTGGAAAAAGCGCATATGTGGAGTGATTTCATTCATTCACAGCAGAATCTCGGCCAGCGCTTTGCTCAACGCTGGACGCTGGTGGAGAACTGGCTGAACGGGCTTTGCTCCTTAGCCGAATTTGCGCCACTAAAAGATTATATTTCGGAAGCTGTCTCCCTGACCGTGCTGGATAAATCGCTGAACGTCCGCTTCAGCGAAGTTGATCTGCACTTTACTGTCACCGATTTAATTGGCGAACATCCTTCCATCATTAACCAGAAGCTGACTCTCAGCCTTGATGACTATTTCTGCCGCATGAGAAAACAGCGCAGGGTATTTATCCCCGCTTATCATCATTATCAGGAATTACGTCAGAGTGTCCTGAATCAGCAGCGCCAATCCCTAAAGCTGCATGAATTCAAGGCGCGACCACTGAGTTCATTTGTCCGCAACAAACTGATCAACGATGTTTATCTGCCATTAATCGGCGATAATCTTGCCAAACAAATGGGTGCTGTCGGCGAAGGTAAAAGAACAGACCTGATGGGAATGTTGTTGATGATCTCCCCGCCGGGCTACGGTAAAACCACCTTAATGGAATACATCGCCAATCGTCTTGGCCTGATCTTCATGAAGATTAACGCCCCGGCATTAGGGCATGATGTACTATCTCTCGATCCTGCTCAGGCACCGAATGCGACAGCCCGTCAGGAGCTGGAAAAGCTGAATCTGGCACTGGAAATGGGCAATAACGTGATGCTGTACATTGATGATATTCAGCATACCAACCCTGAATTTCTGCAAAAGTTTATTTCTCTGTGTGACGGAACACGGCGTATAGAAGGTGTCTGGAAAGACAAAACCAAAACTTACGATATGCGCGGTAAAAAATTCTGTGTCGTTATGTCCGGTAACCCCTATACCGAATCCGGTGAGCTATTCAAAATCCCTGATATGCTGGCAAACCGTGCCGATATTTATAACCTCGGTGAAGTGCTGGGCGGTATGGAAGAGGCCTTCACACTGAGCTATATCGAAAACAGCCTGACGTCAAACCCGGTATTGGCTCCGCTGGCATTGCGCGATATGAACGATCTTTACCTGTTTATCGATAAAGCAATGGGCAAGCCCTTCTCCGGCAATGCCTTAAGTTACCCATATAGTGATGCTGAAATTACCGAAATCGTTGCAATCCTTGAACGGCTGTTAATCATGAGAAGTGTCGTTTTCAAAGTTAACCAGCAATATATTGCCAGTGCCGCCCAGTCAGACAAATACCGGACAGAACCACCGTTCAAACTACAGGGCAGTTACCGCAATATGAATAAACTCAGTGAAAAAGTTTCTGCGGTCATGAATGAAGCCGAAATACAGCGCATTCTGGATGATCACTATTTAGGAGAAGCACAACTACTGACCAGTGGAGCAGAAGAAAACTTACTTAAACTGGCAGAACTTCGTGGCACCCTGACACCAGAACAAGAGCTGCGCTGGCAGCAGATAAAGCGTGATTTTATGCGCAATAAAGCATTAGGTGGCGATAACGCCGATGTAGGCGATCGGGTTGTAGCGCAGCTTGCTGATTTGGTTGAGAGTGTTCAGGCATTAGGAACTCACTAAAAAGAGTTTATAAAGGAAATAATGTGGAAATAATAATTATTGCTATAGTAATTTTTCTCCTGATGACTGGGCTAATAAGCACAGGGATCTCACTGTATAACCGTTTGGTTCTACTACGTAACAATGTAGACAACGCTTTTGCCAATATAGACGTTATCCTGAAGCAGCGTGCCGATCAGATCCCTGCGTTAGTTTCGATAGTTAATAAAGCCATGCAGCATGAAAATGAAATTTTTACTGCCCTCAGTCATGCCCGACAGAATTATTTAACTGCAGGTTCACTACCTGAAAAAATCGATGCTTCCAACCAAATGACTAACGCCCTAAAAACAGTGTTTGCGATATCAGAAAATTATCCCACATTAATCTCTGGTAAAAGTTTTATCGAACTTCAGAAAACCGTCAGCGACGTTGAAGATAAAATCGCCCGCCGCCGTGAAACGTTTAATGATACAGTGACAATCTACAATATTGGTATTCAGGTTTTTCCTGCTCTTATCGTGGCAAAAGCCCTGCAATACCAATCTATTCCCCTGCTGGAAATTTCAGCGGAAGAAATAAAATACAATGGAATTAAATTCGATTAAACAGAATAAAAAAACAGGAAATAGATGATTACGATTATCATGGCACTCGTTTTTAGTGCCGTATTGAGCGGTACTACTTTATTCATATTATCATTGATTTTTGACTTTCAAATTACGCTTAAATGGAGGGCTATAACAATAGCAATCAGCTGTTTATTAGCGGGCACCATAACTTATCTTAATGAAGATAACATATTGTACGTATTTGGGTTTTTCTTCATTTCACTTATCCTGACCGCATTTGCTGGAAAAGTCTGGAATATTCTACTTCATATTATCAGCCTGAAAAATGATATAAGACAAGGTAAAACAACGGTCTTAAAAACGATCATTCAATTAATATTAACTGCTGTAGCTATTGGTATAAATTACGCAATGAATTTATTAGATAATCTCATCACCTTCGGATTGTTTGCCATATTTTTTGCCACTGCCTTAATTTTAATTTGGCGAGAAAAAACACCCAAAAAACAGTTTTTCAAACTGCAACAAATACTCCCCACATCCAAGATAGGTTCAATGGCAATGGGGTTAGTTGAAGTACAAGGGAGAGCAATTGCAGAAAAACAGCGATTAGTTACCGCACCACTGAGCAAAAAGAAGTGTATTGCTTACCTTTATGCGGAGTATAAAGAAACTAAGGACTCCGAAGGAAAAACATATTATAAAACCATTACTGATAAAACTTATTGTGCGCCTTTCAATATTCAGGATGAAACAGGCTCAGTCGCTGTTATTACTCATGATTTATCATTAGTCTCTCTGCCACCTACCCTAAAATACGAGAAAAACAAGGTTCGCTATGTTGAACGGGCAATATTCAATCATGACATGATCATGCTGATTGGTGCTGCAACTGAAAAAAACATCCCCGGAAAAGGCAACCAAATCGTTATTCAAAAAGATATCGAAAATAACATATTGGCAGCCTCACGAGTTGAATCTGTTACACACTGGAATAAACATCGTCCACTGGTCAGATCGGCTCTGGTTTTCAGTTTGGCCGCAGTATTTTTAATTGCGATTATTTTAACTATCCCTTATGAGTATCACGAACAAAAACTAACGATTATGTTTAACAAATCGCCTTTATTCAGCTGGTTATTTTAAAATGAATGTTATCATTTCAGCTTTTATCATTATTATCATGTCAGTTCTTTTATTTTACTATCTGATGGATACCTACAATAAAGTGGTTGCATTAAAAAACTATACTGAAAAAGCATTTGCCAATATTGATGTACTTTTACAGCAAAGGGCCAACGAAATACCCAAATTGGTGAATATTGTTGAAAAAGTCATGTTACATCAGGAATATCTGCTACTAAAATTAACTCAATCACGAGAACTCTATTTAAATCATCATCAAGTCGAACAAAAAATAGTTATTAATAATCAAATCACTGATTACTTAAAACAGATTATGTCAGTTTCAGAAAATTACCCTGAATTGCAGGCAATAAATAATCTGAATAAATTACAAAAACGTATAACTTTGCTGGAAGCAAAAATCGCTGATCGCCGTGAGTTTTTCAATGAAAGTGTAGCCTTGTATAATACCGGAATACAAACATTACCCAACTTGATATTCGCTAAAATTCTGGGTTATAAACCACGCACCATGCTTAATTCCCATACAATCGGCGAGTGAGGATATTCCATGCTGACCATCCCTTTCAATCTGTTTGGATTTGCCGATAGTATTGTGCAAGGTCCGGTATTTATCATTTTTATTTCTACCTTTGGTATGCTTATTCCTTTACTTTTTTTAGGTATTTTGAAAAGAATCCCTATTTTAAGAGTCTTATCTAATATTGCTGCGGGTACAATTGCTCTGGGGGTTTTCCCTAACCTCGGTATATTAAGTATACTTTTATTTTTAGGGATAGGTGGTGTACACCTGTTTTTTGTCAGTACAATCATTTTTCTAAGCTGTTTTTTATTTATTGCTTTTAAATAAGCTTTCAAAATAGTAGATCACTTGAAGGGAACTCAGTCCAATTTTTGCGATCTGATTAATCGCCAAATCAAAAAAATCCCAAAATGGACTGAGTGATGCGAATC